>CBDUQN010000019.1:0-38990 GCA_965369375.1 uncultured bacterium
TCCGTTCTTAGTGGAAACATGGGAAAAGAGACCGTGCTCTACAATGAGGAATCCGGAGCCATTCACGTGCTCAATCCGACGGCTCTCCTAGTCTGGGACCGCTGTGACGGAGAACACAACCTCGAAGATATGGAAAAAGCGATAAGGACGGAGTTTTCGGTGGGCGCGGAGCAGTCGGTTGCCGAGGATATAGTAGAAGTGCTCGAGAATTTTTCCAATGAGGGATTGCTCGAAAGCACGTAATAGAGTTTATCGTTAATAGCTCGCGACGCTGTTGTTTTGGCCATTGAAAATTTCTCAAAAGGGGGTGTGTTGAATGAAAGAGGATAAAAGAGTCCCCGAGTATGAGGCGCCGAAGGTTGTCACGTACCACGAGGACGACGTTCTGGAGCAGCTGGGGCCGGCCCAGGCGTGCACACCGGATCCCTGTCCGGTTCCCTAATAGCGGCTCTGGCGCGCTTCGCAGCTCAAGTCACAAATAAATGTTCGTTGAAGGCGAGTACGCGCGTAGTGTATTTTGCCTGTTACTGACAATAGAGGGGGAGGGAGATAACGACTCCCCCTCTTGATTTCCCGCTCGAGCGATGATTGAACACGACGCATCAAATGTCCCCCGGGTGTATCCCGGTCTGATTCACAAGGAGAAGGATTCTCTCCACCTTTTTCTTCATCCGGACAAACCGCGCTGGGCGATCGCAAACGATCTCGGATGGGAGATCGTGCAACGGTGCGACGGAAAGAACGATATTGCCTCCATTGCGTCGGCGCTATCGGAAAAGTACGGGCAGGATGATTCGGTCGTTCTGAGAGACGTGCGGGTATTTCTCGTAAGTCTCGATAGGGCAAAACTGATGCAGTGGGGGGACGAAGAATCTAACGAGGAAATCGCTCCGGTCAAGCTCAGGGGCATTTTCGTCCACCTGACCGATCGCTGCAATCTCAAGTGTATCCATTGTTACGTCGAGAGCGGTGCGGGGAAGCACGAGGGTCTCGACAGTGGAAAAATCCACGACCTGATAGACGAGCTCGTATCGCTCGGGGGCAGGGCCATCACGATAAGCGGCGGCGAGCCGCTCCTTCGCTCCGACTGGTTCGAGATCCTGAAGCATGCATGCGAGCATCTGAATGCGACGCTGAACACGAATGGAACGCTGATCACCAGGGAGTCCGCCTCACTCCTTGCCGGGATCAAGCCGTACGTACAGATCAGCCTCGACGGGCCAAACGCTGAAGTGCACGATCACGTGCGGGGCGCGGGGACTTTCGATGCGACAGTCAGGGGGATCCGCCTCCTTCAGGAAGCAGGAATGGGAGAGCGGCTCATTGTATCCATGACACTGATGAAACAGAATATCCCGTGGGCGCCGGAGATGCTCTCGTTCATCGAGGAGCTCGGCGTTCCGAAGGTCCGGTTTCTGCCGCTCCACAGCCAGGGACGGGCGAAGCATTCCTGGTCGAAACTCGACGCCTCGGTCGATCAGTACCTCGAGTGGTACAACCACGTCTACTACGAGAGGGAAGCGGAAGCGCCCACCATGGAAGTGAGTGCCGGATTGACCGGATTCCTCCTCTATATGCCGGCGGAGGAGGGGGAGCGTTGGTGCGGAATCGGAAACAGGGTCGTGATCGATTGCCATGGAAACATATACCCCTGCGCGCTGCTCATGGATGAGCAGTTCCTCATCGGGAACATACATACCATGAGTCTCGGGGATATCGAGCGGTCGGAAAAGCTCAGCCGACTTACTTCGCTCTGTGCATCGCGCACCGAAGAGGTCGCCGCGTGCAAGCGATGCGAATGGAAAAGCTTCTGTCAGTCCGCCTGTCCGGCTCTCTCGTTCCTCGAGAAGGGAACATTTCTGACAGCCGATGAATATTGCAGCTTTCGCCGCCGCCTCTATAATGATAAGATTTTCGAGGTCGCTAAGGCCAGAAAGAGCATCTCCGGCTCGTAGCGCAAGATGCGGGGGACTGTAATGTAATTGTATGTTTACTGAGACGATAACTGTTTTCTGAAAAGACACATACCGTTTATGCCTGATTACTTTGAGCCTGTCTCCCTCTCCTATCCGGATATCGAATCGCTGAAAGAGAAGGCGCATCTCGCCGATTCATACACCTTTCTCGATGCGAATGTCGTGCTGCGATCCGACTCGGAGGATATCCTCCGTTTTTTCCGCGAGACGTATGTGCATTTTGTGAGCCCCTCAGAGCAAAATGTGGCGGATCCCCATTCACCGCAGGGCGGGATGGATCCCCATTCGTACTTCGTCTTGAGTGAAGTTTCGGCCGCGGGAGGGCCCCTTCTGATCTGGGACGGAAACCGGGCGTGCACGCTTGCCGCGGGGAACGCGCTTCCCGATTCGGCCGATGTTATTGTATTCAGCTCGGTGCTTTCGAAGATCAAGTCACACTTTCTGATACACGGGGCTTCCCTCGCCTCCGGCGGCGGTGCCGTGGTGCTTTCCGGGCTCACCGGTTCGGGCAAGTCGACACTGACGCTCGAACTCGTGAGACGGGGCCTGGAGTTCGGTTCTGATGAAATCGCCGCCATTTCGAGAGAGACGCATCTCGTCCACCCCTTTCCGAGGGCGATCGGCTCGAGGGAGAACACACTGAAACTTCTCGAGGGAATCGATCTAGCTTCGGGACGGATTCGTCACACGACGAGCGGGGAGAAGAAGTGGATGGTCGATATCGAGGACATTTTCGGAGCTTCGCTGTTGAGCGCATGTCCCGGCAGATACGTCCTGCTGCTCGAGACGCATCTTGGAGACGACGGGAAGCCCGACAAAACGTACCACACGATACACGTCGCGCTGAAAAGGGAGGAGAGTGCTTTTATAGATCGGCTCAACGATATCGAGGGTGTCGATCATCTCGGGGCCGGTTTCGACGGCCGTGTCCATATCGCGAAATTCAGGGTGCGAAAAGACAAGGTGTCGCAGAGAGCGTTCCTCGACGGATGCCGCGACTACGACGATCTGGTTCTGTATCGGGTGAAGTCCGTGGAAAATCCTCCCGATCCCGGTGTAGAACCGAAACTCTTTCCCATGCCGGCGATGGAGGCGGCGCTCGAGCTTTTCGGCAATCTTCAGAACCTCGTGCCGGTCGACGGTTCGATGCCTAAGGGCAAGGATGTTTCGAGGATAGTTTTCGAGCTCGCAGACGCGATGTCCGATATGGCATGCTATCGCGTTCTCGTAGGAAATCTTGAAAAGACCGCGAATCTCGTTTGCGATCTTGTAGCGGGGTGAATTTCGATGAAGGATTCCGGAAAGAGGAAAGAAGCGAGTGCTCCCGTTGTCTCGGCCGCGCTAGAGGCGTGGGCGGTGGCGGGAAAGCGAGAGGTGATACGCATTGCGGGCGCGAGCATGAGGCCGATGCTCGGCAACGGCAGCAGGGTTCTCGTACAGTTCGGCGAACAGGATTTTCGAGTCGGAGATGTTGTCGTTTTCCGGCAGGGCGATACCATGACGATACATAGAATAGTCCGTATTACGTATCGCTACAGCGATGCCATGTTTCATACAAAGGGTGACAGCTCGTTCAATTTCGATCCCGATCTGCTCAATGAGCGCGATGCCGTCGGCAAGGTTGTCGGGATCGTGAGAAACGAGCGTGTCATCAATATCGAATCGGGTCTTCTGTGGATTGTTGGAAGGGTGCTTGCATTTTTCTCGTATCTTTTCGGTTCCGCGGTGAAAAGATGCAAACGGGCGCTTGGAGCTCAGGGGGGGGACGGGGGAGGCGATTTCCGGAAAGGCCGGTAGGTGGAAGGGATGATGGCTGAAAGCTGCAGAAAGGCTCATTTCACGAATGAATACGCGCTTCTCTTCGCCTGCGCGCGGTTGACCATGGACGAACGCGCGCGCGGTGAAGCGAAACGCCTTCTCGAGACCGGTCTCGACTGGGAACGGCTCGTAGAGATCGCATACGAGCACAAGGTCGTGCCGATATTGCATGAAAACATAAAGGAGCTCGGTTGCGACGCGGTACCGGATGCGTTTATTAAAAAGCTCAAGGAGCTCAGTATCGTTACGACGAGCTGGAATGTGCGATACAACTATGAGCTCTCCAAGGTGCTCGACGCGTTCGGCGGCAGGAACGTCGCGGTGATGCTGCTCAAGGGCATGGCCCTGATGCATACGGTTTACAGGAGCATGACGCTGCGGCCGATGAACGATATCGATATCCTCGTGCACGAGAGAGACTTCCGCGTGATTCGTTCGAGCCTCCACGAGCTCGGCTACGATCCGCCGGACACCCTTCCCGATCTCGAGGGCACCGAAGCGGTCGAGTACTGTCACTACTTCGATCAGATAAAGTTCTACAACAAGGACCGCATCATGCTCGATATGCACTTCAGGCTGCTCAATATGGGAGTGCCGAGCCCGGTGGAAGACGTTCTCTGGGAGCGGGCACATGAATCGGCCCTCGACGACGGGACGCGTGCGCTCGTTCCGTCTCCAGAAGATATGCTTCTGCACCTCTGCTTCCATGCGAATCATCATCGGTATTCGAGAATCATGCATTTCTGTGATATCAACGAGACGTACCGGCTGTATGCCGATACCCTCGATTGGGACTATCTGCAGCGCATCGTCGCCGGGCGACGCCTCGGCGCATCCTTCTACCATACGTTGCTGTTTACGAGGGAATTGATGGGCACCGATATCCCGGGCAGCCTGCTCGATAGATTCAGGCCTAATCGTTTGCGGCGAAAACTGTTCGCGGGGCTCTGGAGAAACGGCATCGGGGGGGAGCGAAGAAGATTCGACTTCGGCAATATGCAGGGGCCGATCTTCTATCTCCTCGAAATGGACGGGCCCGTGAATAAGATGCGCTTCGTGTTCAAGAGCCTCTTTCCCCCCTCGGCATGGCTGGCGAATCGTTTTCGCGGCGGATCGGCGGTGCGGCTCTACGCCGGATATCAAGCGTCGCTTCTCAAGCGGTTTTTCACATCGTTCGGATTGTCTTCGGGGGGGGGCGTCGAGAGCGAGAATTCAAAGTGAAACAGGGAAAGAGATATCACTACCTCATTCTGCTTGCGCTTGTTGTTGCGCCGATTATCGTGTACGCGAACAGCCTGGGAAACGGTTTCGTGTACGACGATATCACGATCATTGTGAATAACGAGGAGATCAGGGACTGGCACAATATATTTACGCAGTTCACCCCCTACCGGCAGATGCGATGGATCTCCTTTACCCTCGATTACGCTCTTTGGGAACTCAATCCTTTCGGTTATCACCTTTCAAATCTTATGTTCCATATCATATGCACGCTTCTCGTGTATGGTTTTATCTGCGCGGCGTTCAAGAATCGCGCACTGGCGGCGATAACCGCCCTGCTGTTCGCGACCCATCCCGTTCTCACCGAAACAGTCAACAACATTTCGAACAGAAACGATCTCCTCGCCACCCTCTTTCTCCTTGCATCCGTCATGTTCTATGTGAGAGAGCGCAGAACCTTCGCGATGTACGGCCTGTCCGTCGTGTTCTTTGTTCTGTCTCTGCTGTCAAAGGAGGCGGTCGCGGTAGCGGCGCCTGCGTTGATAGTCGCGTTCGATTTTTGCTTCTCGAGCGAGAGAGGGATCGTCCGGTTGATAAAGCGCAAGGTGAAATATTATGTGCCATATGCGGTGATACTTCTCGCCTTCATGGCGCTCGTACTGAAAGCTTCGACATTCAGAACCATAGAGCGTGTGTCCGACGTCGCGGAACGGATGGGCGCGACGGCGGATGCGCCGGAGCTCTCTTTTGCCGCCGTGTTCGGCACCTGGGCAAGAGCGATCACCACATATATCAAGCTCCTCGTTTATCCAAGAGATCTCTGCGCCGATTATCCCTTTCCCTCTGTCTCTTCCCTTGGCGAGTCCCGCGTAGTCGTGTCGCTTATCGCCCTGCTTGTTTTTATGACTATCATGATCAGGCTCTACAGGTATTCCAGAACCGCTTCTTACGGATTGCTCTGGATTCTGATCATGTTGATTCCCGTTTCGAACATCGTGCCCCTGACGGCGCATTTCGTCGCGGAACGGTATCTCTACGCTCCGGCGGTCGGATTTTGTCTCTTCCTCGGTGTGATCATCCGCTGGATCTACGCGGGAGAGCGGGCATTGATATCTCCGACAGACAAAAAGAAACTCGCGATAGGCATCCTGGCGGTTGTGCTCGCGGTTTACGGCGTTCTCGCAGTTCAGAGGAATTACGACTGGAAATCCAATTACACGCTCTGGTCGAAAACACTGTCCCAGAAACCCGAATCCTTTACCGGACGGAGCAATCTCGCCCTCGAGTATCAAAATTCCGGTCGTATAGACCGCGCGATCGTCGAGTACCGGAGAGCATTGCAGATCAAGCCCCACAGCGCCCTCATGTACTACAATATCGGCACCTGTTATGCGCAGAAGGAAAGGTTCGAGAAAGCGATAGAATCACTCGAGAAGGCGATTCAAACCGATCCGGGCATGGTTATGGCCTATTACCAGCTCGGGACCGTGCTTCTGCTCGAGGGATCGTTCGAGGAGGGGGTGCGCACGCTCAGACGTGCGATAGAGATCGCACCGAGATTCGCCGACGCCTACTACACGCTTGCACTCGCGTACCAATCGCGGGGGCTTCGCGACGACGCGCTCGGTGCCTTCAGGAAGGCGGTGGAGATAGACCCGAAGTTCGCGAGGACGCCCTACGGGCTCCGATCTCCCTGAACCTCCTGTTCTCTTGACCATGCCCATTTCATTTGCTAATTTAAAATATCTTTTTCGCTAAAGCCTCTCCTGTCACAAGGAGGAAATTTATTGCTATTTATGAGGTTTCGTTTCATTGGCGCCGTATTGACCGTGATTCTGCTACTGTCCGCGACAGCCGTTTCAAAACCATCGGCGGCGGGCGAGAACGAGGATTTTCGATTTGCAAAGAGGCTTCAGAGAGACGGCATGCATATGGCCGCTGCGGAGGAATTCGTGCGATTCGCCGAGAAGTATCCGCGGAGCATTCTCCGGCCCGATGCCCTTCTCGGTGCCGGAGAATCATATATGCAGGCCGGCAAGACCCAGGAGGCGCTCGATGTGTTCGGCTTGTTTCTCGAATCGTATGGTGATGATGAGGACGCGTGCAAGGCGAGAATTTACCGGGGCAGAATCTTCAAGGCACTGCGTCGTTATACGGAAGCGGCAAACGAGTTCCTCACCGTCCCCGAGCAGCACTACGAGTGTGCTCTCATCGATCATGCCTTTCTCGATGCCGGTGAGTGCCTTCTCGCCGGCGGCGCATCCGAGGAAGCGGTCCGCGTGCTCCAGAGATTGATAAACGAGCAGCCGCAATCCACGCTCGTGCCGCGGGCGCGATACAGTATGGCAATGGCATTGATAAATACCGGGCGGGAAGAGGAAGCCGAAGCGGTTCTCAGCGAAATCGTATCGGCGCACCGAACTTCCCCGATATCCGCGCTCGCTCTGCTCAAACTCGGCGAGCGCGCCCTCGAGCGCGGAAACTCGGGGCGGGCGGCGGAGTTCTACCGCCGCGTCGTCAAGGAATACAAGGAAAAATCCCTTCAGGAAAAGGGATCATTGAAGCTTGTTGAGATATATGACTCCACGAGCAATACAAAGGTGCTTCTCGAAGAGGCCGGGCGCTTCATCAGGAATTATCCCGATTCAGAGGACTGGAACAGGGTTTACCTGATTGCAGTACGAGCGGCATGGGAGCTCGGGGATTCCGATCGCGCGCTCGAGCTCATCGAGGCGAGCTCCGCCGAGCAGGCGTTCAGCGACAGTACGGGCGAGATACGGCTTATCAAGGGCAGGATATTCGTTTTAAAAGGCAGGAATCAGGAGGCTCTCGAAGAGCTGAGGCATTTGAGACGCGATATTCCGCGTTCGCCGTTTCTCCCGCAGGCCTTGCTTCTCGAAGCGGACCTCAATGCGCGTCTCGGTTCGCCACGAGAGGCCGCGAGACTGTATCACCTCGCTCTTTTCGAAGCAGCTTCACCCGATGAAACGATATCGATTCTAACGCGCCTCGCTGATGTTTCCCTGTCGGCGCTCCGTGATACCATCGCGGCGATCCACTACTGGGATATGATCGTCGAAGAGGATCTGAACGGCGACGCGGCGGAGGATGCGCTCTTTCGTTCGAGTGCCGCACGCGAGAAGTTCGGCGATTCCAGGGGCGCGCGAGTGGGCTTCGAGATGCTCCTCACCCGCTTTCCTGAAGGGCGGTTCGCGAACGAGGCCGAAATTGCCCTCATACGGCTTTCGATGGCGGGAACGATCGAGCGGGAGGCGGTTGCCAGGCTCGCGAACGCCGCGGTGAGCGGCTCGGGCGCCGGCGCACGGTATTGCAACGTCGGCGCGATCCTTGTCGGTGATATCGGCGACCTCGATCGGGGGATTGCGTTCCTCGAACGGTCGCTCGAAACGGATCTTCCCGATTCACTCAGGGCCAAGGCTCTCTATCATATGGGAGAAGCATACGCGATAAAGTTCGAAGCGGCGAGACTCACGTCTCAGAGCGGCGGTGATGATGATCGGGGGAAAGCGCTCTCCGCCTGGCTCGAGACGGCGCAGGAGTTCGCCGGGACCTCGTGGGGCGAACAGGCGCACAAGGGATACCTCGAGTTGAAACTGCCGGAGATAAATTCACGTGAACGGCTCGCGCGGCTCGACGAGTTCCTTCGGTACTACGGCGGCGGTGGGGAACGCTATTGGGCTCACTCGAAGAAAGTCGATTATCTCTATGAGCTCGCCCAACGTGGCGAATCGTGGGCCGTCGACAGCGCGCTCGCCGTCTCGCGCGTCGTCCTTGGCGAAGCGCCGATCGAGCAGCGCAGAGAGGTCGCCCTAAAAAGCGGATACCTCCTTCGCATGCGTGGAGACCATGCCGGCGCGGCGGCATCCTTCAAGCGGTTCGTCTCTCTCTACGGCGATGACCCGCGGACCACACCCGTTCTCTACGATCTCGGTGAAACATATCTGATGCTCAAGGATTATGCGAAGGCCGCGGAAGCGTACGAACGATGTCTCGCAAGAAGGCCGTCGCGTTCGCTCGTCGAAAAGTGTGTAATACGCAGAGGCGATTGTCTCTACTATATGCGCCGGTTCGCTGAGGCCGCCGGAGCATACGGAGATTTCGCCGAGCGCTATCCCGAGAGCGGCTTCGCACCGGAGGCGCTCTATCGGAAAGTGCTGGCGCTCGAGGGGGCGGGGGAATACGAATCGGCCGCGCCGATTATCGAGGGATTGGCGGCGCGCCCCGGTCTCGGAAAGGGCCTCCGCGCGAAGGTGGTGAGAAAGAACGCAGAAAGGCTCGTCGGCGAGGGCAGGGCTGCTGAGGCGATTCCTTATCTCGAAGAGCTCCTGCAATTCGAACGCTCCGCGAGAAGCTACGAGCTCCTTGGGCGGGCGCAGCTCGAAGCGGGATCGTTCCAGGATGCGGTAAAGAGCTTCTCGCAGGCGCTGCGGGTCGAGGGCGCGGATACATGTGCCGTGCTGGCGGGGATGGCCAAGGCGTATATCAGATCAAATGATTTCGGCAAGGCACGCCGCGAAATCGACAAGCTGAACCGTCTCTGTCCCGCGTCACGTCACATCGCCGGCGTTCTCCTTCTCAAAGGCAAGATGGAATCGGAAAGCAACAACTGTGAAGAAGCGGTTAAAACGCTTGCCGCGGTCAGGGAAAAGTATGCGGGTGGCGAGGAAGCGGCGCAAGCTCTCTACTACATGGCTCTCTGCGACACGAAACAGCGTGCGTACGAAGCGGCGATCGCCAAGCTCAACATGATGCTGCGCGAATCTCCGCATTCGGCGATGGCGCCCGATGCCTATTTCAAACTCGCATCGGCGCAATTCGGAGCGGGCAATCTCAACCTGGCGGCGAGTAACTTTGCGCTGGCCGCCGAAGCCTCGCGTGATCCCGAACAACAGTATCTCGCCTGGAAGAATCTTGCTCGGATCTATCAGGAGCTCGAGGATTGGCAAAAGGCAGCAACGACCTGGCAGGAGATAGCCGAGCGTTTCCCCGACCGCGATGATATCGTCGAGGCATTCTTCAACCTCGGATTCAGTTACGGACAGACCGGCCGGCCTGAAATGGCGTACGAGGTTTATCGAAGAATTCCGGGCCTGCGGGCGAGTGAGGAGCAGCAGGGAAGGGCGCATTACTGGGCCGGCATTTCACTGAAGCAGCAGGGCAAATACGGCAGCGCGGTGCGGGAGTTCCTCCGCGTTCCCTACCTCAAGACGGGAGGGATGTGGGGTGTAACGGCGAAGCTCGAGGCGGCGGACTGTTACGAGCGGATGGGTGAGGTCGATCAGGCGGAGAAGATATACCGCGATGTTCTCTCATCCCACGGAGCCGGATCGGACTGGGGGAAGCTCGCGAAGAAGGCATTGGACCGCATCGAGGAAGTGAGGGGTGGAAACAGGGATGGCTCGTGAGAACCTCGTCGTCAAGGGCGCGCGGGAGCATAACCTCAAGAACATTACGGTAAGCATACCGCGAAACAAATTCGTCGTGATAACGGGCCTCAGTGGCTCGGGCAAATCCTCGCTCGCTTTCGATACGATATATGCTGAGGGACAGCGCCGGTACGTGGAATCGCTTTCGAGCTATGCGCGTCAGTTCCTCGAGCAGATGGAGAAACCCGATGTAGACAGTATCGAGGGTCTATCACCCGCCATATCGATCGATCAAAAGACCACGTCCCGCAATCCCCGTTCAACGGTCGGTACCATCACGGAGATCTACGATTACCTCCGTGTTCTCTTTGCCCGGGCGGGGGAGGTGCACTGCCCCGGATGCGGCCGGAGTATCTCGCGGCAGTCCGTCGCCCAGATCGTCGACCGTTTGAAAAACGCCGAGACTGGCACGAGGCTGAGTCTCCTGGCACCTGTCGTGCGGGGGCGAAAGGGCGAATATCGGGCTCTCTTCGAAAAACTTTCGCGCGGGGGCTTCACGAGGGTTCGTGTCGACGGCGAGATGCACGAGCTTGGGCCGCGAATAAAACTCGATAAGAACAGGAAACATTCGATAGAAGTGATTGTCGATCGTATGCGCGTGAAGCCCGGGATCGAGAAACGGCTCGCCGATTCGGTCGAGCTCTCCGCGCGCGTGGGAAACGGCGTCGTTCTCGTTCTGCAGGGTGGAGAGGAAACACTCTACAGTCTCGAATACTCGTGCCCCTACTGCAATGTGAGCCTCGGCGAGATATCTCCCCGGATGTTCTCGTTCAATTCACCCTATGGCGCCTGCACGGTGTGCCACGGGCTCGGAACGAGGATCGATTTCGCCCGCGAGCTCATCGTGCCGAATCCCGCCCTGAGCATCAACGAGGGGGCGATCGCGTCGGTCGGTCCCGTAAAACAAAACTGGTTCAGGTATCGTCTCGACGCGCTGGCCGAGAAGCTCGGATTCAGTCTCGACACGCCGTTTCACAGGCTGCCGAAAAAAATCAGGGAAGCGGTTCTGTTCGGCTCGGATATGGAAATCGTCGTCTTCTACGACTTCGAGCGCGGCACGGGGGAGTACTACACGACATGGGAAGGGATTATTCCGAATCTCAGGCGCCGTTATCATCAAACGAAGTCGGAAGCGGTCAGGCGGTGGATCGAGACGTACATGACGGCTAGTCCGTGCTCCGAGTGCCACGGCAGCAGATTGAAGAAAGAGAGCCTCTCAGTGACGATCGACTCCCGGACGATCGCGGATATCGTCGGGTTGACGATCGAAAGGGCATTGGCGTTTTTCAAAGAACTCGAATTCACCGGGAACAGCAGAATGATAGGGGAACCGCTCGTAAAGGAGATCATGAACCGGCTCGGATTTCTCTGCAACGTCGGGCTCGACTACCTCACCATCGATCGTTCCGCAAGCACCCTCGCAGGCGGCGAGGCGCAGCGGATACGGCTCGCCACGCAGATCGGTTCGAAGCTCGTCGGCGTCCTCTACATACTCGATGAGCCGTCCATCGGCCTTCACCAGAGGGATAATGCGCGGCTCGTAGGGACGCTCAAGGAGCTCAGGGACGCGGGAAACACGGTTATCGTCATCGAGCACGATCGAGAGACGATCCTCTCGGCCGATTACGTTCTCGACCTCGGCCCCGGCGCCGGCGAGTTGGGCGGCAAGGTGGTGGCGGCCGGTTCTCCCCGTGACATCATGAGATCCAAGAAGAGTCTTACCGGGCGCTATCTCGAGAAGGAGCGGTATTTCGAGCTCAAAGACGGCAGCGGCAGGGGATCGGGCGCCGCGCTCGTTCTCAGGGGAGCCCGGCACAATAATCTGAAAAACATCGATGTTACGTTTCCACTCGGCAAGCTGATTTGTATAACTGGAGTTTCCGGCTCGGGAAAGAGCACGCTCGTGAACGATATTCTCTATCGGGCGCTCCACAGGCAATTCTACCGGAGCACGCGTCTGCCGGGAGCGCATGACGGTCTCGAAGGCGTCGAGCATATCGATAAGGTGATTAACATAGATCAATCCCCGATCGGCAGGACACCCCGCTCCAATCCTGCAACGTACACTGGTCTCTTCGGTCCGATCCGCGATCTCTTCTCGAAACTGGTTGCATCCCGCATGCGGGGATACCGTTCCGGCCGGTTCAGCTTCAATGTAAAGGGCGGACGTTGTGAATTATGCAGGGGAGAAGGGATGATCAAGGTCGAGATGCATTTTCTCCCCGATGTCTACGTGCATTGTCAGGAGTGCAAGGGGAAGCGGTATAACAGGGAGACGCTCGAGATCGCATTCAAGAACCACACTATCGCGGAAGTCTTGGATATGCCCGTCGACGAGGCGTTCGATTTCTTCAGCCATGTCCCCCAGGTGAGAAGAAAGCTCAAGGTGCTGCGAGATGTAGGACTCGGCTACATTCGCCTCGGGCAGCCCGCGACGACACTTTCGGGCGGGGAAGCACAGAGGGTAAAGCTGGCGACGGAGTTGTCGAAGATCGGCACGGGTAACACTCTCTACATTCTCGACGAACCGAGCACGGGTCTTCACTTCGAAGACGTGAAGCTGCTCATGGCGGTTCTCGATAAGCTCGTAAACAAGGGTAATACCGTTTTGGTGATAGAGCACAATCCGGAGATAATACGGCTCGCGGATTACATCATAGATCTTGGTCCCGAGGGAGGTGGCCGCGGGGGAGAGGTGGTTTTCGCCGGAGCACCGACCGAGATCGTGCGGTGCGAACGGTCGTACACGGGTCAAATGTTGGCCAAGTTCCAGCGGCGTCCGAAGCGGGGAGGAAAGCAGGCGCGGGGAGGACGCGGATAGGGCAAAACTGCAGATTGCTATTGACCGATTCCGTGAAACAGGGTATTCAAAGGGGTTGAACATGGCATTGAAGAAGACACCTCTATACGATTCGCAAATCGAGCTGGGCGGCCGCATGGTCGCCTTCGCCGGGTATCACATGCCCGTGTCCTTTGAGGGTATTGTCGAGGAACACGAATGTGTGAGATCCGCTGTCGGCCTCTTCGACGTCAGCCACATGGGTGAGATTGCGATAACGGGCACCGCCGCGTGGGAGTTTGCGGATTTCGTGGTTTCCAACAATGTGGGAAAGCTCGGGGCCGGACAGATCTGTTACACGGCAGCCTGCAATAAAGACGGCGGGGTGCTCGACGATCTCCTCGTATACAAATTTTCGAAAGAGAGGATACTCCTCGTCGCCAACGCGACAAATACCGAGAAGATATTCAGCCACCTGAGCTCACTGAAACCGAAAGGAATCGAGATCGATAACCTGACAGACGGCATCGGTCAGATAGCGGTGCAGGGACCGCTATCACGGGAGCTCCTTCGTTCGTGCGATTTCTGCTCACCGGTGCATGATGCGCTCGACGAGCTTCAATATTACCGATTCGTGACATTCGAGTACGAGGGCCGAGAGGTGATCCTCTCGAGGACCGGCTATACCGGTGAGATCGGATACGAGATCTACATTCCACATGAAGGAACTCGAAAGGTCTGGAACGAGCTCCTCGAAGCCGGCCGGGAAAGGGAAGTCCGGCTGATTGGGCTCGGCGCGCGGGATACGCTCAGGTTCGAAGCGAGCTACTGTCTCTACGGTCACGAGCTCGACGAACAGACATCGCCTCTCGAGGCCGGGCTCGGATGGCTCGTGAAGCTCCGGAAAGGAGATTTCGTGGGGCGCGACGCTCTCGCTTCCGAGAAGGAGGCGGGACCGAGGCGGAAGCTCGTGGGTTTCGAGGTAGACGGCAGGCGAATCGCCCGGCAAGGATCGATTGTCCAATGCGGCGGAGAAAACGTGGGAAAGGTGACATCTGGCACCCTTGCGCCGACTCTGAACAAGAATCTCGCCATGGCTCTCGTATCATCCGCTGCGCCTGTCGACGAAGAGGGGTGCGATGTCGTTATTGGCGGAAAACAGTTTCCTCTTGTCAAAACGAAACTACCATTTTATAAAAGCCGTTCGAACGATTGAAAGAAGTACAAGGAAAGGAAGGTGAATGATGATTGCCGAGGAGTGCAAATATACCAATGAGCACGAATGGGTATTTGTAGAGGGCGAAATAGCCTCGATCGGCCTTAGCGAGTTTGCCTCTGATTCGCTCGGGTCGATAACGTACGTCGAGCTTCCCGATGTCGGATCGAAGGTGCATCAGATGGATCCGATAGGAACCGTCGAATCCCGCAAAGGTGTGGAAGAGCTCTTTTCCCCTTTAAGCGGCACTGTTCTCGAGGTCAACGAGGAGGCGGTGCAAAACCCCGAGCTCATCAACAAGAGCCCCTACGATGAGGGATGGCTTCTCAGGATCAAGATGTCGGATACGGGCGAGCTCGATAATCTATACACCTACAAGGAGTATCAGGAATTGCTCAGTGAAGCAGAGGGCGAGGAAGCTGAAGAGGAAAAGGTGCACCCCGAAGAAGAGGAAACATAGATGGGCTACATTCAGAACACCGACGACGACAGAAGAGAGATGCTCCAGGCTATTGGTGTTTCTGCTTTCGACGAGCTTCTCGAACCGATCGACGCGGGACTTCGCCTGCAGGGTGGGCTTTCGCTGGGAAACCGGATGAGCGAGGCGGAGGTAATCGCCCGCTGCTCCGATCTGGCGGATAAGAACAGACCCGCGTCCGGGATGGTGAGTTTCCTCGGCGGGGGAATCTACGATCGTTACATTCCGACAGTGGTGAACTACGTGCTCTCACGGAGCGAATTCTACACCTCATACACGCCATATCAGGCGGAGGCGAGCCAGGGCACGCTCCAGGCGATCTACGAGTATCAGACCCTCATTTGCAGGCTGACGGCCATGGATATCGCAAACGCGTCGATGTACGACGGCGCGACGGCGCTCGCTGAAGCGGCGCTCATGGCATATGGGATCACGCGCAAACAGCGCATCCTGATTCCCCGCGCGATCTCGCCGAACGCCAAGGCCGTTCTCGATCTGTACATGCAAGGAAGGGATATTGCGGTGGAAGAGGTGCCGTTCACCGATGAGGGAATCATGGACCTCGATCATCTAAGAAGAGAACTCACGAATGACGTTGCCGGGGTGATCGTCGCCCAGCCGAACTATTTCGGCATGATCGAGCCGGCAGAGAGTGTTTCCGCGCTGGCTCACGAGAACGGATCGCTTCTCATTGCATCGGTCGATCCGGTCTCCTGCGCCGTGCTCGCGCCTCCCGGTGAATACGAGGCGGACATCGCCGTAGGGGAAGGACAATCACTCGGCAATCCCCAGAACTTCGGGGGACCGCTGCTCGGTTTTATGGCCACCAGGAAAGAGTACGTGCGGAAATGCCCCGGGCGCTTGATCAGCAGCACCGTCGATGTCGAAGGTGCGCGGGGGTATGTGATGACACTCCAGACGCGCGAGCAGCATATACGCAGAGAAAAGGCGACATCGAATATCTGCACGAACGAGGGGCTCTGCGCCCTCGCGGCAGCCGTATACATGGTATCGCTCGGCGAGGAAGGATTCAGCGAAGTTGCCATGCAGAGCCTGTCGAAGAGCCATACGCTCTATTCCATGCTCAGAGGTCTCGAGGGGGTGCGCCTTCCGTTCGGCGAGGGATTCTTCCAGGAATTCGTGCTGGATGCCGGCGGACCCGCGGCCGATTTTCTCGCTGCGGCGAAAGAAAGGGGGATTCTGGCGGGCATCCCCCTCCATGGTGGTTTTCCCGAGCTCGGCGAAGGCGCCGTGCTCGCAGCGGTGACCGAGAAACGCACCAGAGAGGAACTCGAAGCCTATCGGGATATCGCTCGAGTGCAGGGTGGTGGTGCCGGTGAGTAGCACGATATTCGAGAAGGGGAGAGTGGGAAGAAGGGGATATATGATCCCCGAGAACGATTGCCCGGTGGAAGGGATCGAAGAGATTGTTCAGCGCACAGCGCCGATGGGATTTCCCCAGGTAGGCGAGCAAGAGGTAGTCCGACACTACATGGATCTCGCATCCAAGAACTTTCATATAGACAAAGGCATGTACCCGCTCGGGTCATGCACGATGAAGTACAATCCGCTCGTGAACGAACATGTTGCAAGACTCGAGGGTTTCACCGGTCTTCATCCGGCTCAGGACGACGAGGATGTGCAGGGAGCGCTCGAGCTCATGTTCGATCTTTCTCGCTCACTCAGCGAAATCTGCGGAATGAGCTCCTTTACGCTCCAGCCGGCGGCGGGGGCGCAAGGCGAGTTGATGGGGATGCTCATTGCACGCGCCTATTTCAAGGATCGCGGCGAAGACCGGGACATCGTTCTCGTTCCCGACTCGGCACACGGGACAAATCCCGCCAGCGTCGCTATCTGCGGCTTCACCCCGAAGACAATCAAGTCGAACGCACGGGGACTCATCGATCCTGAAGCGCTTCGCTCGGAGGTAAACGAACGCACGGCCGTGCTCATGCTCACCCTTCCGAACACGCTCGGGCTCTTCGAGAGAGAGATCGCGGAGATCGTGCGTATCGTCCATGATGGGGGAGCGGTGATATACATGGACGGCGCGAACATGAACGCGCTGCTCGGGATCGTTCGGCCGGGCGATATCGGTATCGACGTGATGCACGTGAACCTTCACAAGACCTTTTCCACGCCGCACGGAGGAGGCGGACCGGGATCGGGTCCCGTCGGGGTTCTCGAACATCTCGAACCGTTCCTGCCGGTGCCCCGCGTCGTGAGGGACGGCGAGCGCTTCAGCCTTTCATACGAAGCCGAAAAATCGATCGGCAGGGCCCACCCCTACTGCGGGAATTTCAACGTCTTTGTCAAGGCGCATGCATATATAATGGCGCTCGGTGCCCGGGGCATGCGGGACGTGTCCGAGAATGCGATTCTCAACGCGAATTATCTCATGACGCGGCTCAAAGAGTATTACCATCTTGCATACCCGGGTCCCTGCATGCACGAGTTCGTGCTATCCGCGAAGAGCCTGAAAAAATTCGGCGTCTCGACGGAGGATCTGGCAAAGCGGCTGCTCGACTACGGGCTGCACGCCCCGACGGTCTACTTCCCGCTGATCGTCAAAGAGGCGCTCATGATCGAGCCCGTCGAGACGGAGAGCAAGGAAACGCTCGACTACTTCGCGAAAGCGATGCGGGAGATAGCAAAGGAGGCCAAAGAGAATCCCGGCGTTCTCCGCGACGCGCCGGCCGGCACGCCTGTCAGACGGCTGGACGAGACGGGCGCGGCGCGAAAACCCAACCTCTCGTGGCCCGACTCCGATTGATACGCCCACCGGACACCGGTCGTCATAGGGTTCGAGTGGCGGCTCGGCGGATGGAAAAGAGTGGGATAAAATGGACCGATGGTATCTAATCGAAGACGATCCTTCGTCCGGTCCTTTGAACATGGCCCGCGATGAATTTCTCCTTGGGCGGGCGAAGCGTATGGGCGGCCCTCCGGTTCTCAGGCTCTATTCGTTCGAACCGCACGCGGTCACGATCGGGTATCACCAGGATCCCGCCGCCGTATTGAAACTCGATCGCCTGCGTAGAGACGGGATCGATGTCGTGCGCCGCATCACGGGCGGGCGGGCGCTGTTTCATGCGGGAGAGCTCACATACTGCGTAGTCGTTGCCCAAGGCCACCGGTTGTTCCGCGGGGGCTTAAGCAAAACGTATTGTGCAATCGCGCATGGATTGGCGGCGGCACTGCGCCGCCTCGGGATCGATGCGCACGTTTCGAACGGCAAGTGGGAGCGAAAGGGCGATCCCCTCGTGCCTCCCTGCCTCGTCAGCGTGAGCCGGCACGAGATCACGGTGGGGGGAAAGAAGATCGTCGCGGGCGCGCAGCGCCGCACGCGCGGCGCCCTTCTCCAGCACGGCTCGATCCTCCTCGGTCCCGGTTCCGAGCGAATCGCCGGGTATGCAACGGGAAACTGGGATCTTCTCAGCGAACGCACAACGAATGTTTCCACCGAAGCGGGCAGGGAGGTGGGCAGAGACGAGATGAAGCGCGCACTGCGCGAAGCGTTTGCCGAGAGTTTCGGCGCCGCGTGGATTCCGCTCACCCTCTCGGCATCCGAGAGCCGGGCGATCGAATCTCGCGCGCGGGACAAGCGGGATGAGCTATCCGCGCCATGTGGCGGGGAGGTAACAATCAGATGTTGATCTTCCTGTTACGAAGATCACTGCAAGCGCTTCTTCTCATTCTCATAGTGCTGACCATTACATTCTTTCTTCTCCACCTCGCTCCCGGTGATCCCCTCGACAAGTACTATCATCCCGATATCAGCCCCGAGACGGTGGAGATGATTCGTGAACAACTCGGCCTGGACAAGCCGGTGGTCGTACAGTATTTCAAATGGATGGGGAGTTTTGTGCGGGGCGATTTCGGCATGTCGTTGCGCTACGACAGACCGGTGAGAAGCCTGCTCGCCGATGCGATTCCGAACACGCTGCGCCTGACGGTGGCGGCGCTTCTCCTTCATGTCGTAATCGGCGTTTTCCTTGGGATTTTCTCGGCGGTGAAGCGGTATACGATCTTCGATCGGCTGAACACGGTCGGCGCCCTCTTCATTTATTCGATCCCGTCCTTCTGGCTCGCGCTCATGCTGATTCTTCTCTTTTCGCTCAAGCTCGGTCTTCTCCCCTCGTCCCACATGCAATCGCTCGATGCAATGGAGCTCGGCGGCTTCGCCCTCTTTGCCGACTCACTACGTCACCTCGTTTTACCGGCGGTCGTTCTCGGTGTCGCTTCCGCGGCAAGCATGGCCCGCTACATGCGCGGAAGCATGCTCGACGTGTTGCGGGAGGATTACATCAGGACGGCGCGGGCCAAGGGGCTTTCCGAGCGGTCGGTGATGCTCAAGCATGCGCTCAAAAATGCCGCCCTTCCCATTGTGACGATCATCGGCTTGAGTTTGCCGTTCCTGCTCGGCGGAGCGGTGGTTGTCGAGAAGATATTCTCATGGCCCGGTATGGGGCGCCTCGCCGTCGACGCCATCTACGCGAGGGATTACCCCGTCGTTCTCGCCTGTAATTTCGTTGTTGCTACGATGGTGATACTCGGAAACCTTCTCGCAGATGTGGCTTATGCGCTTATCGATCCCCGGATAACGATAGCGCGCGGGAACAAGTTATGAATGATGCGCGAAATGTAGCACGTTCCGCCGGCGCCTGGTCGTCGGGATGGGGACGCTTTCGAAGGAACAAACTCGCGATGGCGGGTGCCTGCATCGTTTTTGCCCTCTATATAATAGCGCTCCTGGCGCCGGTGCTCACGCCGCACGATCCTATCACGCATGGTGACATTCCCCGCATGAGATACCAGGGCCCGAGCTCACAACACCTTCTCGGCACCGACAAATTCGGGCGCGATGTGATGACGCGCATACTCTACGGATCGAGGATTTCCCTGATGATAAGTTTTCTCGCCGTCGTGATCTCTGTTGTCCTCGGCTCCGTCGTCGGCGCCGCGGCGGGATATTTCGGGAGCGCTGTTGATACCGTTCTCATGAGGGTGGTCGATGCCCTGATGTCGATCCCGAGACTGTTCCTGCTGCTTACGTGCATCGCGCTGTTCAGCGGTTCGCTCTGGCTCATCATCCTGCTTCTCGGCGCGACCGGCTGGATGGCCACCGCGCGGCTCGTTCGCGGACAGGTGCTCTCGCTTCGCGGCCAGGATTTCGTGAAGGCCGCCGAGGCCCTCGGGGTCGGGAGCAGGAGAATTATTCTCCGGCATCTTATACCGAATGCGTTGACGGTCATCATCGTTGCCGCGACGCTCAGAATCGGAGGCCTGATTCTCGCCGAGGCCGCGTTGAGCTTCCTCGGCGTCGGCGTCCAGCCGCCGACCCCCAGCTGGGGGCAGATGATTTTCGAGGGCAGGGAGATGCTGCTCGGCGCATGGTGGGTTTCCACTTTCCCCGGATTGGCGATTGCTGTTACGGTGATCGGGTACAACCTGCTCGGCGACGGCCTGCGGGATGCGTTCGATCCAAGACAGTTGACATAAGGCGAGGCACATGGAAACGCTGCTCGAAATAAAAAACCTGAAAACATATTTTCAGACCGAAGAGGGTGTGGCCCGTGCCGTCGACGGCGTGAGCTTTTGCGTCGGCCGGGGCGAGACGGTCGGTCTCGTCGGAGAATCCGGTTGCGGGAAGAGTGTCACGGCGCTTTCGATTATGCGCCTCGTTTCCGATCCTCCGGGCCGGATCGTGGGCGGCACCATAACCTTCGACGGCCGGGATCTTCTCACGCTTTCAGCAAAAGATATGAGAAAGGTGAGGGGCAATGAGATCTCGATAATTTTTCAGGAACCCCTCTCGAGTCTCAATCCCGTTTTCACCTGCGGCGAACAGGTTCGTGAGGCGATCGGTCTCCATCAGAAGCTCGGCCGGAAGGCTTCGAAGGAGAGGGCGATCGAGATGCTGCGTCTCGTTCATATACCCGATCCCGTGAAACGTTACAGCAGCTATCCCCACCAGATGAGCGGGGGGATGCGTCAGCGGGTGATGATCGCGATGGCGCTGAGCTGCGAGCCGAAACTGCTCATCGCGGACGAGCCGAGTACCGCGCTCGATGTGTCCGTGCAGGCGCAGATCATCGATCTGCTTCTCGAGCTTAAAGAACGGCTTTTGATGGCGGTGCTGCTCATAACGCACGATCTCGCCGTCGTCGCCCAGATGGCGGACCGTGTCGTTGTCATGTACGCGGGGTGGGTCGTCGAGGAGGCTCTCGTCACAGAGCTGTTCGCCCTCCCCGCCCACCCGTATACGGAAGGACTGCTCGGCTCCATCCCGAAACTCGGTTCTCCCGTCGAGCGGCTCCCCATGATCCCCGGCGCCGTGCCCGATCCCCTCCACCTGCCGTCGGGCTGCCGGTTCCACGATCGATGCCCGAAGCGGATGGAGCGGTGCGCGAAAGACGAGCCGCCGATTTTTGCCGTCTCCGGCGATCATACGGCTCGCTGCTGGCTGTATGAAGGGAGCGGATGATGGCGATCCTCATGGCGCAAGGGATAAAGAAGTACTACCGCGCATCGGCGGGTCTTTTTTTTCGCGCCGCCAAGCCGGTGCGTGCGGTCGACGGAGTCGATATCACAATCGAACGCGGAATGAGCATGGGGCTCGTCGGCGAGTCGGGGTGTGGAAAGAGCACGCTTGCACGGGTAATTCTGAAGCTCGAAGAGCCGACGGCGGGCCGCGTTTATCTCGACGGCACGGATTTCCTCGCGCTCACGGGAAAGGAGCTGCGCAGAACGAGGCGGCGGATACAGATGGTTTTCCAGGATCCGTATTCTTCACTCAATCCCCGCATGAGCGTCGGGAGCGCGATAGCGGAGGGTATAAAGATTCACCGGCTCGCCCGCGGCGGCGAAGTCCTCGAGCGCGTGCATGCGCTTCTCGAGAAGGTCGGTCTTCCACCGGCGGCCGCCGCGCGATATCCCCACGAGTTCTCCGGGGGCCAGCGGCAGAGGATCTGTATCGCCCGCGCCCTTGCCGTAGAGCCGGATATCATCGTGGCCGACGAACCTGTTTCGGCGCTCGATGTCTCGGTTCGGGCCCAGATAATCAACCTGCTCAGCGATCTCCAGCAGGATATGGGGTTGACCTACCTCTTTATCGCCCACGATCTCGGGGTCGTCGAGCATGTGAGTGATACGGTCTCCGTCATGTACCTCGGCAAGATCGTCGAGCATGCGTCCTCACGCGAGCTCTTCGCGAAACCGCTGCATCCTTACACGGCGGGTCTACTCGCCTCGATTCCCCTTCCCGATCCCGCGGGGCAGAGAGTCAAGGCGGCCATACGGGGCGATGTTCCGAGCCCGATGGATATCCCGCCGGGTTGCTCCTTCCACACGAGGTGTCCTCACGTCATGGATCGATGCCGCCGCGATATTCCAAAGCTCATCGAGATAGAATCAGGCCGGACGGTCAGCTGCTGGCTCTATCCGGGCAACTAAACATGAGATCGTAAAGGGGGCTATGATGAAGGTATGCAGCATGACGATTGCCGGACTGTTCTTGTTTTTCTGCTTATTCGTTTCATCGGGCGTTTCGGCGGAAGAAACCGGGTCGATAACACTTCCGAAACCGAAGATGGTGGGGGGCAAGCCGCTCATGGAGGCGCTCGGCGCGAGACAGACGGTGCGCGATTACAGTGAGAAGGAGTTACCTGCGCAACTGCTATCCGATATGTTATGGGCGGCGTTCGGAATAAACCGTCCCGAAACGGGAAAACGGACCGCTCCCTCGGCGATGAACTGGCAGGAGATAGATATCTACGTTGCCACGGCCGAGGGACTCTACCTCTACGACGCGAAAGCGCACAAGCTCGATCTCGTGCTCGAGGGTGACATACGCTCGGCGACGGGCCAGCAGCCGTTCGTCGGCGTGGCGCCCGTCAACCTCGTCTACGTAGCCGATTATTCGAAGATGGGCTCTACGCCCGAAGAGGTCAAAGACTTCTATGCGGCCGGAGACACCGGTTTTATCGGCCAGAACGTATATCTCTTCTGCGCATCGGAGGGTCTGGGAACGGTCATCCGCGGTCTCGTCGATCGTGAAGCCCTGTCGAAGAAGATGGGACTGAGGAAGGAGCAGAAGATTGTGTTCGCGCAGACAGTGGGATACCCCGGAAAATAAAGCGCACAATTATTGAGGAATGCGCGAAGGAAAGTGTTACTCGAATGGAGCGGATTAAATTTTTCATTGGATTGATGAGCGCCGCGCTCGCTATATTCGGCTGTTCAGAAGAAACGAGCGGCCCGGAAAAGAAAACTGGTTTTTCCTTCACCGTCACGGTCGTCGATTCGAACGGCGGCCCCCTGCCCGGTTTGCGAGTAGGACGCATGAATTTTATCGATGGTTGTACCATCTTCACCTCACCGCCTTCCATCCCTGCCCAGCAGGCGCCTTACGACACGCTGCTGCAGAATTACCCGAATCCGTTTTGCGGCGTGACATCTATCAGATTCGGTGTGGCGCGGGAAAGTCACGTGATCCTCGAACTGGTCGACAGGCACAGCGAACGGGTGAGGCTGCTCGTCAACGGTCTGATGCAGCTCGGCGTGTATGAGATGCGATGGGATCAACTCGATTCAACGGGGCAGAGGGCTCTCGATGGAATCTATACATACCGCCTGACGATGAGGGATCCGGCCACATCGGAAGCCGTATACGTGGATTCCCTGTCGTGCATGGTCTATTGTGGGAATAACGAAGAGACATGGGACATCGGCCGCACCGGCGCAGACGGGATATATGCGACGGACGATCTCGATTATTTCCCCGGTCTCATCTATCACCATCCGCAGCCGTGCATCGACCCCGAGATGCAGCATTCGGGGTGGAGCTCTTTCACCGACGAGGTGCGGATCATTTTGAGAACCGATCCCCCTTCCCAACCACCCGGATGGATCTACGTCATGCGTCGGGATGTTCGATTGATCGACGGGTGTAACAGTTTTGCATTCGAGTGGGAGCCCGACGATTCGATCGCGGTCACACGGTGAAATGACGGAGTAATGCCCGGTGATTCGGGGCTCTGGGGAGGTGACTATATCCCTTGGTAAAGGTGGGGAAAATTCCACTTCCGACGTCGGAAGTAGCGCCTCTTTAGAATCAACGGGTTAGAAGCGATATTTTCGCCTTTTATGCATGGACTGCACCATTGTGCGCTTCTCGAGCGGAAGTGTAATCTGGAGCTTATTGTAATGAACCGAGATTTGCCGCCGCCGGCTGTTGATTTTCCGTCACCCTCGTTCTTTCCATGATCCGCCACCCGGCAAATTAAATCTTGAAAAAATCTCTAAAATGAATTTTACTAGTCGCCTAAATCCCGCTTTGTACCTGTACATTTGAAGCACTTGGGAGCCGCGTATGATCGAAGAGCATCTGAAGGCAATTGCCGCCAAGGAAAAAGAGGCGAAATCGCGCATCCGGGAAGCGAAGGCGATGGCGCAGGATATCATTGAGAAGGCGCGCAGGGATGGTGAAAACAGAATAGAACAGGTGAAGATAGATGCTGCGGAGCTCGAGCGCTCGCTCAAGGCCGAAGCGGCAGAGAAGGCGAAAGCGGCTATTGAGCGGCTTCGGGACGAAAATAGAAGCACGATCACGTCGCTGAGCGGTATCGCCGAAAGGAATCAGGATAGGGCGCTCAGTCTGATGGTAAAGGCGTTTCGCGGGGGCTCTTAGCATTCCCTCGACAGGCACAGGCAATCCCTCTCGGAAATGGAGCTGACGCATGGGCATTAGCTGGATGCTGAAAATGCAGCTTCTCGGACATGCCTCTGTTAAGGAGGAGGTCAAGCTCTTCCTCAAAGAGGCTGGTGTCGTTCATGTCACCGACGTGTCCCTCGAGGAGAAGAGAAGCGATTTCGAGGAGGATACGGTCCGCGCGGTGGAGAGAAGACTCGAAATGACCGAGGAATCTCTCGCGTTTCTCGATGAATATGCCGAAAAACTCTCGTTCATGCAGCGCATGAGCAAGGGTCCCCTGCTTACCTCTCCCGATGAGATCGAGGAGTTCGAGCGGGATGTTCCCGTTGATGGAATCCACGACGAGTGTTCATCGCTTCAGACAGCCATGAGAAAGGCCAGGGATGATCTTGCGAGGAGCAAAGAGCTCGTGAGAACGCTCGAACCTTGGAAGGATCTCACGGTGCCGCTCGAGTCGCTTACGACGGAGCGGTATCAGGTCCAATTCTGGAGCATTCCGGAAAAGGCCGTGGAGGATGATTTCGAAAGCCTCATCGGGCGGTTTCCGTTGGTTCAGATCGATGAAGTCTCGCGCGCGGGTGGAAGGGTGTATGCAACGGTGATTCTCTCGAGGAGCGAGGGCGAGGCGTTCGGTGAGGCATTGAAAGAGGGTGGCGCATTCAGGCATGCGTTTGAGAAGCTCTCGGGAACACCATCGGGTGCAATTGACTCTGAACAGGACCGCTGGAATGAGCTCGAGCGGGAAATCGAGGAGGCGCGCGGCCGCGCCCGGGAGCTCGCAGCCGAACGTGACGGGCTTCTCATACGTTCCGATTACTATGGAGAACGAATCGGTTTGAGCGGCGTCGAGAGACATTTTCATAAAACGGATTCCACGTTCCTGATGGAAGGATGGGTCCGGGCCCTGGATAGGAAGTGGCTCGAAAAAGAGCTTCACTCCCGCTATCGGGATTTCGAGATAATCTTCCGTGAGCCGCGCGATGACGAGGAGCCGCCGATAAGTCTCGAGAACAGGCGCGCCGTGCAGCCGTACGAGTTCGTAACGACGCTCTACGGAAGACCGATATACCGGGAGTTCGATCCGACACCGTTGCTCGCCCCCTTCTTCGTGCTGTTCTTCGCCCTGTGTCTGACGGACGCCGGTTACGGATTGACGCTCGCGGCGGTAAGCGGCCTGATGATCGTGAAGATGAAACCCGCCGGCGGAGTGGGCCAGCTGCTCAAGCTTCTCTTCATGGGGGGCATTGTCACGGCCGTCATCGGTCTTGTGACGGGAGGTATATTTGGAATCGAGGCGAGTGCGCTGCCCGATTTCGTACAGCGTTTTGTTTTCATCAATCCGCTCGAAGAGCCGATGAAGATGCTAAACATAGCGTTTCTCATGGGGATCGTGCATATCCTCTTCGGCATGGGTATCAGGATGGTTGCCAACTTCAGGGTCGGTCTCGTGGCGGACGCCGTCTTCGACAACCTGTGTTGGATAGTCTTTCTCGTCGCTCTCGCGCCGCTCGGATATTCGGCGATACTCGGAGGCGCGGTCCCGCCGCAGCTCTCCTTCTGGAGCTCGAGAACGGCACTCGTTCTCGCCGCTGTGATATTCATCACGGGAGGGAGAAAGCAGAAAAACATCTTCGCAAAATTTTTCAAGGGATTGCTCGGCTTTTACGATATTATCGGTTACTTCGGCGATGTGCTCTCGTATGCGCGCCTTCTCGCTCTCGGCCTCGCCACGAGCGCGATTGCACTCGCCGTCAATGGAATCGCCCAGATGGTATCGGGACTTCCATACTATACGGGATACGTCGCCGCGGTGCTCGTACTCGTGCTCGGCCACGTATTCAACCTTGCGGTGAATACGCTCGGGGCGTTCGTCCATTCCGGACGATTGCAGTATCTCGAGTTTTTCTCGAAGTTTTTCACGGGAGGGGGGAAGGAGTTTCGTCCCTTCAGGACCGAACGGAATTATTCGGTTGACAGGAAAGCACAGGGGTGAAGCTGGATCATCGTTTGCAGATAAGGCACGGGAACCTCAAGTCAAAGGAGAGAACAGTATGTTTGGCTTTGTGCTGGTAGTCTTCGGTGCTGCGGTAGCCGCCGGTCTTGCCGGTGTGGGTTCGGCCCTCGGAACCGGTGTTGTGGGACAGGCGGCCAGCGGCGTCGTCAGCGAGGACCCCGAGAAATTCGGGCGCCTCCTCGTCCTTCAGGCGCTCCCCGGTACGCAGGGGATATACGGACTCGTCGCGCTCTTTATGATCATCAACCGTGTAGCGGGCTGGGGGGTGGACCTGGCGCAGATACCGCTCAGAACCGGTCTCGAGGTGCTGGGCGCATCCCTGCCGGTGGCTCTGACGGGGCTCGTTTCGGGTCTCTACCAGGGTAAGGTTTGCGCCGCCGCGTGCAGTCTTGTCGCGAAACGCCCCGGAGAGGTCGGCAAGGGCATGGTTTTCGGTGTCGTGGTCGAGACGTACGCGGTGCTGGGACTTCTCGGAACGATCCTTCTTCTTCAAAGGATAACTCCGTGACGGGAATATAAGGGGACAAATCGATAGGATATACGGCATGTCTATAGAGAATATTCTGGATCGTATCGGTACCGAAGCGGAAGAATCCGCCCGGGAGATCACCACGAGAGCGACGGCTGAAGCCGGGGCGATCGCGCGAGAGCACGCTAAAAAAGCGGAAAAGCTGAAGGCGGAGCTCGACGGGAAAGCCCTCGTACGCGCGATCGAAGAGGAAAAGCGTCTCATCGTGAGCGAGCAACTCGAGCTGAGAAAGACCCTCCTCGCAAAGAAGCGTGAGATCCTCGATCAGCTGTACATGAAGGCCGCGGATCGCCTCGAATCGATTTCCGGCGGGGATTTCCAACAGCTGATGCAGGAATTGATCGTTGCCGGCGCGATATCAGGGACGGAAGAGATCGTCGTAGCATCGAAACAGGAGAAATATTTTACTCCCGAATTCATAGATAAGCTCAACAGGGCGTATCCCGGCACGGGAAGCTTTACCGTCGCCGATGTGACGGGGGATTTTTTCTGGGGTGTCGTGCTGCGGGAAGGCAAGCGGGTCGTTGATCTCTCACTCGACGTTCTTTTCGAGCAGCTCAAGGAGAAGGTCGAGTCGGAAATAGCCGGAGCGCTGTTCTCAGAGGGGAAATAAGTGACGGGGAAATCACAGGCGGCCGGATGAGTGCAAATGAATATCGAGCTGTTGGTACAAAGTAAAGGGTAGTCCGCGTGGCGGAGGATTATACATACATGAACGCGCGCCTGCGCGCTGTAGAAGCGGCGATGCCGGAGAAGTCATGGTTCGAGCGGCTCGCGAGGACGCCGACAGACGGCCTGCTCGGGATCTTGAGGGAATATTACGGCGGGTTCGATGGAGTGGAGTCGCCGTTCAAGTTCGAGCGCGGGCTCGATGGGCAGCGTAAGATAGATCTGCAGCTCGTCGCCTCTCTCGTCAACGATCCCAGAACGCTGGTTTTTCTGTTCTCCGGTTATGATTTCGATAACGCGATACGCATGTGGAAGGCTCACCGGCTCGGTGTCACGGCCGCATATTACGAGTGCGGCCTCATACCGGTCGACGTTCTCGAGAAGGCGGTGGTGAGCAAGGATCGGGTTGCTCTGCCGCGCTACGGCAAGGATCTGCTCGAAATGCTCGGGTCGGCGGGCGAATCGTTGGAGTTATCGCAGGCCGAGTATCTCGCCGAAGCGGCGAAATGGAGGTTTCTGCTCGAATTGGCTCCCTGCCGTGAATCGCATGAATATACGCGGGCCAGAATCGATCTCGCGAATATAAAGAGCTTCGTGAGACTGAAACGCGTATCGATTCGTGCCGAAGCGATCGAGATGGTATGGCTCGAGGGGGGAGAGATCGAACGGAGCAGATATTTCGATTTTATCAAAGGCACCGAGGAGGAGTTCTACGCATATTTACGGTTCACGGATTACCGGGGGCTCATCGATCTCGGCCTCGGCAAGGAGATGAAACTCTGGAAGATCGACGCGCTCATCAAGCGGTGGCTTCTCGCGCTGCTCCGAGAGAGCCGTTATCGTTTCTTCGACCTGTCACCGGTCTTCAATCACCTGGAGCTGCTCGATAGAAACTACACTGTTATCCGCGCGATCATGTCGGGCAAGATGAACAAGATACCCGAAAAGATCTTGTTGGAGGAGCTGGAAGTGTTAACGGCGGCGTAAGCCGGCAGCAAGGGAGCACGAGAATTGGTCGAAAATATCGCGGTGATAGGCAAATCGGACTCGATAGAGTTTTTTCGCATACTCGGCTGCAAGACCTGGGAGACGGAGAGTGGGGAGCTCACTGCCGAGGAGTACCAGGAGGTGCTCGACTGCAACTGCCGCGTGGTGCTTGTTACCGAGGAGGTCTTCTTCGCCTACCGCAGCCTGATACGCAGAATATCCACGAGACCCTTGCCCGTCGTGCTCATCATTCCCGATATCGATGGGGCGATCTGGACGGATGAAGGCCCCACGCCGAGTGGCGTCGCGCTCGTGGAACTTCGCAGGGCGATCGTAAAGGCCATCGGTCAGGATATTTCCGGTTCGGGAGAATAGAAAACCAAGTTTTTTATATAAAACGGTTGACGTAAGGAGATGTAACAAAAATGGGCGCTGGAAAAATAGTCAAGGTCTCGGGTCCTCTCATCGTAGCGGAAGGGATGGCGGGGGCGAGGATGTACGAGGTGGCGAGGGTCAGTGAAAAGAGGCTCATCGGTGAGATTATCGAGCTGCACGGCGATCAGGCCTATATACAGGTCTACGAGAACACGTCCGGACTCGGACCCGGCGAGGTCGTCGAATCGACCGGCCTTCCGCTCAGCATAGAGCTCGGCCCCGGGCTGCTCCGGTCGATTTACGACGGTATTCAGCGCCCGCTCAACGTCATCTACAACGACGAGGGAAATTTCATCACGAGAGGGATCGATGTGCCCGGACTCGATCGAGCGAAGAAATGGGAGCTCATTCCGAACGAGCAGCTCAAAGTCGGCGGGGAGATCCGCGCCGGTGATTTTCTCGGCGAGATAAAGGAAACCGAGCTCATCGTCCACAAGGTGATGGTCCCCCCTAAGATCGCCATCGGCACGCTAAAGAAGAAACCCGAGCGGGGTGCGTACAAGGTCGAGGATACGATCGCGGAAATCGAGACGGACAGCGGCACGGAGGCGGTCTCGCTTTTCCACCGCTGGCCGGTTCGAACCCCGCGCCCGTACGTCAAGAAGCTCATGCCCGATATGCCGCTCGTCACGGGACAGCGGGTCATCGACACCTTTTTCCCGATCAGCCAGGGGGGAACCGCCACGGTTCCGGGCCCCTTCGGCTCGGGAAAGACGGTGATACAGCACCAGCTCGCGAAATGGTCCGACGCGCATATCATCGTCTATATCGGTTGTGGGGAGCGGGGAAACGAGATGACCGACGTGCTCCAGGAATTCCCCGAGCTCATCGATCCCGCAACGGGACGTCCGCTCATGGAGAGAACCGTTTTGATCGCGAACACATCGAATATGCCCGTGGCCGCGCGCGAGGCTTCGGTCTATACGGGGATCACCATCGCCGAGTATTTCAGGGACATGGGATTCAAGGTGGCGGTGATGGCCGATTCCACTTCGCGCTGGGCAGAGGCGATGCGGGAGATGTCGGGCCGGCTCGAGGAGATGCCGGGCGAGGAGGGATATCCTGCGTACCTGCCCTCGAGGATCGCCGATTTCTACGAACGCGCCGGAAGGACGATCAGCAAATGCAGCGCGAGTGAGACCGGCGGCGAGCCGCGGATCGGAAGTCTGAGTGTCATAGGCGCCGTCTCTCCTCCCGGAGGCGACCTTTCCGATCCCGTCGTGCAGGCGACGCTCAAGGTGGTAAAAGTATTCTGGTCGCTCGAGGACCAGCTCGCGTTCGAGCGTCACTTCCCGGCCATCGGATGGCTGAGGAGCTATTCCCTCTACCATGATAATATGAAGAAATTCTTCGAAACCGAGGTCGCGCCGGATTGGGAAGCGCTTCGAACCGAGGCGATGGTATTGCTTCAGAAAGAGTCGGAGCTCAAGGAGCTCGTCCGTCTCGTCGGCGTCGATTCGCTCTCGCCCGCCGATCGGGTCGTGCTCGAGACAACGAAGTCGATCCGTGAGGATTTCCTGCATCAGTCCGCCTTCGATCCCGAAGACGCATACACCCGGCTGACCAAGCAGTACAAGATGCTCAAAGTGATCATGGAGCTGCACCGCGAATGCCTCAAGGCGCTCAGCAGAGAGCTCGAGGATCACTATCCGACCCGCGCGATGCAGGAGCGCAGGGATATCATGAAGCACCTCATAGGGCTTCCCGTGCGCGAGAAGATATCGAAGATGAAATTCATACCGGAGGATCAGCAGGCGCAGTTCGACGAGATGCTCGAAGAGATCAAGGTGCAGATGGCCGGTATTCTTAAAGGTGGGGTGGAGAGCGGAGAGGAATAGGTGCGTGCTCCGGGTGTGCTGGGCTTGAGACAGATGATAGATAGTATGTAATTCAGAACGAAGGAAGGGATCTCGATGGTTACGGAATACTCGACGATCAGAGAAATAACCGGCCCGCTCGTTTTACTCGAAAACGTGGAGCATGCGACATACGAGGAGCTCGTCGAGGTGGAACTTCCGGAGGGAGAGCTCAGAAGGGGCAAGGTGCTTGAGGTGGATCGCAGCCGTGTCCTGATACAGCTGTTCGAGGGGACGACCGGTGTCGATACGACCAAGACCAAGGTGCGTTTTCTCGGGCGCGGGCTCGAGCTTTCGGTTTCCCCGGACATACTCGGGAGAATCTTCACCGGCCTCGGCATACCAATCGACGACGGGCCGAAGATCATCCCGGAGAAGAAGCTCGACATAAACGGAAGCCCCATCAATCCGTACGCGCGGGTCTACCCGCGGGAGTTCATTCAAACTGGGATATCCGCTATCGATGGACTCAACACGCTCGTGCGCGGACAGAAGCTCCCGATTTTCTCGGGATTCGGCCTGCCGCATTCCGAGATCGCCGCGCAGATCGCGCGGCAGGCCACGGTGAGAGGTTCCGAAGAGGCATTCGCCATCGTTTTCGCCGCGATGGGGATCACCTTCGAAGAGGCAAACTATTTTATCCGCGACTTTCAGGAAACAGGCGCGATGGAACGTGTCGTGCTCTTTATCAATCTCGCGAACGACCCGACGATCGAGCGTATCGCAACGCCGCGGAGCGCGCTCACGGCTGCCGAGTATCTCGCATTCGAACGCGGGATGCATGTGCTCGTCATCATGACGGACATGACGAACTACTGCGAGGCGCTGCGCGAGGTGTCGGTGGCGAGAAAGGAAATTCCGGGCAGGCGCGGCTATCCCGGGTACCTCTACACCGATCTCGCGACGATATACGAACGCGCCGGACTGCTCAAGGGCGATAAGGAAGGAGAGGTGCGCGAAGGCTCTATCACGCAGATCCCCATAATCTCGATGCCCGATGATGACAAGACCCACCCCATTCCCGATCTGACCGGTTATATCACCGAGGGGCAGATTATTCTCGACCGGGTTCTGCACCGAAAGGGGATCTATCCGCCGATAAACGTTCTGCCGAGCCTCTCGCGTCTCCGCGACAAGGGGATCGGCGAAGGGAGAACGAGGGAGGATCATCCGCAGCTGGCGAACCAGCTCTTTTCCTCCTATGCGCGGAGCAAGGAGGTCGAAGAGCTCGCCGTCGTCCTCGGCGAGGCGGCGCTTACCGAGGAGGACCGGGCCTTCATGGCGCTCGGAGATGAATTCGAAAAGCGGTTCGTGCAGCAGGCGATCAACGAAAACCGATCGATCGAGGAAACACTCGATATCGGATGGGATCTTCTCAGGCTCATCCCGCGCAGCGAGATCAAGCGTATCCGCGACGAGCTCATAGACGCGTATATGCCTGCAGGCGACGAGAAATCAGGCGAGTCGGGTGTGGAAACCCGGGGGGAGTAGACGTTGGGGCGAAGAGTCAATGAAACCCGGGGGGAGTGAGCGTTGAGAGGAAAAGTCAATCCCAATCGGATGATGCTGCTTCGGCTCCGCCGGCGCCTCGAGCTCGCCCGCAGGGGGCACAAGCTGCTCAAGAACAAGCAGGAGAAGCTCATGCAGAGTTTCATCGGGATTGTGCGGGAAACGATCAAGCTCCGCGGCGAGGTCGAGGAGGCCTTCCTCGATATCGGCGGCCATTACATCAAGGGGCGGGCGATGACGGACAGGCAATCGCTCGTCGATGCGCTCGATGTGACGACGAAGGCGGGGGAGCTCACTATCGATATGCGCTACGAGATGAACATACAGATCCCCGAATTCACCTTTACCATTCCGGAAAAGGATCCACCCTACAAACTCACCTCTACTTCTCCGGAGCTCGATTATGCGTTCGAGAAACTGTTCAAGCATTTTCCCGATCTCATCAGGCTCGCCGAGAAGGAGAACGCGCTCTATCTCATGTCCGACGAGCTCGAGAAGACGAGACGAAGAGTCAACGCGCTCGAGTACGTACTCATACCCGACCTCGAAGAAACGATTCGAAGCATCGAAAGCAAGTTGAGCGAAAACGAGAGAAGCACGCAGACGCGGCTCATGAAGGTCAAGGAGATCGTCCAGCGGAGAAGCTCATCGTCATAAAGTTATTTTGAGGCAAAACGCAATCAGAGGACTTCTTACTAATTGCCGAGAAGCCATTTGTTTTTTAACTGATAAATCCTGCTCGATAAGGTTTTAGAGCTGAAGATTGCTATCGCGGCGATGAGTCTAATCTATATCCGGATCGAAGTCTTCCATGAACCAGACATCGGATTGCGATTCATATACCGAACAGGCAAGCTTGTTTGCGACTTGAGATAGACTTATCCACTGAATATCTTCAAAAGGCAGAGTCAGAAGCTTCTTCGATTCCCCCCCGTCCAAAGATATCATCAATATCTCTGGAAATTTTTCATACTTCTCCCATGCATAAATCCACTCCCCGTCTCGTGACCACCCCAGAGGAACCGGAATAGTCCCGTAGCCCCATTGCAGCGAGCTCACCTGTGAAGAATCATCCAGTGAGATGAGCCAGATACCCCTTACCGGTGTACGATTCCAAGCCACGGCAACCATTTTCGAATCCGGGGAATAACACGGATAGAACATCCACCCGACAGAGTCGTTATCGACGATGCGGTGTTCCTTCTCCGTCTCTGGATTTAAAAAGTGATAGTTCCTGTTTCCCGGTCTTTGATACAGGATATCAGTGCCCGGAGACCAAATGAGCCCTTCATAAGTAGCACTTAAATCGCTATTATCGAATGGACGGGGTGTTCCGCCTTCTGAACTGACCCTCCATACCTTTGGAGTCCCATCTTGTGTAGAGGAAAAAGCTAATTCATTTCCATTCGGAGACCAAACGGGACCAACATTAAACGAATTCAGGAAAGTGAGTTGCTTTATCGGTCCACCTTCTATCGGCATGGTGAAGATATTTGAATTGGAAGGGTCTCCCATAGCAAAAGCAATTCTTTTCCCATCGGGTGAAATTCTAGGGCCGTATTTTACGGAGGTGCCTGTCGTGAGCTGTTCTGTTTTGATAACTATCGTATCGTTGTCGGCATTATAATTTACCAACCAGATATTCGTGTGCATTTGTCGCCTTGTATAAAGCAAACTTCTATTATCTCCGGAAAGTGTGAAAGAACTACCCGCCAATAAACCGGTCTGTATGGCGCGGGCAGGCCCCTTTGCTTCCCCGGTTTCCGGGTTAACACTTATTTTCATGAGGTTTCTATTTAAGCCCAAGGTCCGCAGGTAATAAATGGCGTCTCCCTTTGAAGACCATGATGGTGAATATATATCAACACTATCTTCAAAGACCTTATGCTGGCCACTCCCATCTAAATTGATGGTCCAAATCGTGTATATTCTTTGCGTGCGCGTTTGGAAGAGAATAAGGTCGGCTACCGGTGACCAATCAATATCCAAAATAAAATTGTAAGAACCATCAATAAATATAGAAGTTTCTTCACCGGTTATCTTATTCGTAAACCAGATATATCTCGCTCCAAGATTATAACCTGCAAAGTGAGAACCGTCCGGAGACCAAGTCGCTTTAGCGGAATATATAAATCTTCGAGGAGGTCCACCGAATCGAGATGCGAGGTAAGAACCTCCGGCAGAACCGGGTATCCTAGCATTGATAATTAGTTCAGAGCCATCAGGTGACCAATCCAAGCTGCTAATATTCCGACCATTAAATACCTCAAGTGGCTGTCCTCCGGAGAGATCTTGCACTAAAACTTCTTCTTCATTTGATAAAGTTTCGGAAACATACGCTATGGATTTCCCATCAGGGGAGATGGCAGGCAAAGCCGCTTTACCGGTAAAAGTAATCTGCCTGTGTGTGGTCTGGATCTGCCGCACCGGTGCTCTTCTGAGGAGGTTGCTGAAAAATAGCAAAATTATAATTACGGTAATTGCCACTGCGGCGAATGCCACAAGGACGAGACGTGATGTCAGCGGTTTTCCTTTATCCGGGATTCTCGGTCTCTCCGTTGTTTCAGCGGAAATTTCCCCTGCTTCTATTGCTTTTACCGGTATCTTGTCCGTATCCCTTTTTAATCGCCTCAGATCGACGAGCATCTCATCCACGTGCTGGTAACGATCATCGCTCCTCTTCTCGAGTGCCTTGCCGATGATGCGTTCCAATTCTAAAGGGACTCCGGTACGCATACCCGTTACAGGCGCCGGGTTCTCATTGACAATCGAATAGATCATCGCCTGCTCGTAATCGCCTTCGAAGGGAAGCCGTCCGGTGAGCATCTCGTAGAGGGTCGCGCCAAACGACCAGATATCTGTCCGATGGTCGATCTCTCCGCCACGTATCTGCTCCGGAGACATGTATGCCACGGTACCGACCGTCCTGCCGGTTTTGGTGAGTCGCGTCTGCCCGGTTAATTTGGCCAGGCCGAAGTCGAGAATCTTCACCTGGCCGTCTTCGGTCATCAAGATATTTGCCGGCTTTATATCTCGATGGACGATCCCCCGCTCATGGGCCTTGGCGAGACCTCGGGCGATGTGCATTGCGGTGTCGATCGTCTCATCCAGTTTCAATGGCCCCCGCTCGATCTTTTTCTTTATCGTCTCGCCTTCGTAGTAGGCCATGGAGATGAAGATCCGGCCGTCTTTGGTCTCGTCGATCTCGTGGATGTTGCATATATTCGGATGGTCGAGTGCGGAAGCCGCCCGCGCCTCGTGTACGAAACGCTCCTTGGCCTCGTGGTCGCGCGTAAGCTCCGGCGGGAGGAACTTGAGGGCCACCGGGCGCCCGAGCTTTGTGTCCTCGGCCTTGTAGACCACCCCCATCCCGCCTTGCCCAAGCTTCTCGAGGATTTTGTAGTGAGATACTGTTTGCCCTATCATACCATCCTCGTTTGAAAATTGAGGAAAGGCAGTACAAGCCTCTTTCCAAAGATGTAAGTAAGTACAGGTAATATAGCAGAGTGGTAATAATGTGTCAAATATGATGGAACGGCGGAATAATGCACTTCACGCCGCAAGGCCATATTCGTTTTAGATAGATTGTCAGTATTTAGATTAATATTGAAATATGTTCAGATTTCTATTATCCTGTCTAATAAGGGAAGAGCTTGTACCCCACATTATACCCACGCCGCTCTCAGCCTTGGATTCAGGTGCTTGGTGTAACTGTCTCGTTTTGGGAAATGAGAGTACAGCCGGTGTTTATTAAGATTCTAGCGCTGGTGACAATCGCGGCTCTTGCGATCCTCTTTCTTATTAATCTCTCCTATGCACGGAGTGATGATGTCAGGTCCCTCGAGAAATTGAAAAGACTCGAACATATCATGGTGCTTGACGGGAGCGGGCTGCATAACGTGGGAAATCTTCAGCTTCATGTATGCAACTGGGGAGCGTTCGGTTCCTACCCCGGCACGACATTTCCCACCAGTGAGTTTCCATCTGCACAGTGGCCCGCAAACTCCGGCGTTGAGCATCTCTGGACAGCGGGACTCTGGGTCGGCGCCAAGAAGAACGGTATCCCTGTTGTGTCGGTCGCCGGCGAATTCCGGCCGACCAATGATCCGAAGGACATCATCTACGAGGCATACGAGGGCATTTTGGGCGGGGATCGTTTGCCGGCGAATGCCGATGACGACCGCGACGGTTTGGTAGATGAGGATAGGTTAAACGGCTATGACGATGACGGCGATGGGAAAATTGACGAGGATTTTTCAGCGAGAGGGAAGCAGATGTTCTCGTGCTGGTACACCGATGACCAACCGCATGCCGTTCAGCTCTACCCCGAGCATACGCCGCTGCACCTCTTTGTCCACCAGGAGAGCTATCAGTGGGAGGATGTGAAGTACGACGATTTTATCGCCGTCGAGTTCAAGATCAAGAATTATGGGTACGATATCATAGAGGATCTCTATATCGGTTTCTATGCCGATGGTGACGTCGGGCACCGGGCTCGGGGGAATTACTGGAAAGATGACCTCACCGGTCTCTGGGAAGGTGTTGTGTGTGCGAAACGAGGGGGAAGGGAGGAACCGATCAATATCAGTGTCGCTTATTTCTATGACGACGACACTGACGGAGGAAAAGCGTACGGGTATTTCGGCATCCTCTTTCTCGGGCACGGTACCGATCCTCTCGGCAAGAACGCCCCGCGCAATGTCGGCATCACCTCGTACCAGAACTTCTCGGGCGGGCGGCCGTTCGATCAGGGCGGCGATCCGACGAATGATTACGAGCGCTACACATTGATGAGCAAACACGGCAAGGACAGCAAGGACGAGAACGCCGAGGATCCCCGGGATTATAGGATGATGATGGCGGTCGGTCCCTTCAAGGGGCTGCCGCCGGACAGTTCTATGATGCTGCAGATCGCATTCGTCTGCGGTGCGGGACTCGAGGGAATGCTCGAAAATGCCGCGACAGCTGCCATTGCGTACAAGGGAAGCTGGTTCGATATCGACGACGATCTCGGCACAGGTACTCTGGGAAGGGAAACACCCGTGTACGGACCGGTCGATGCCATCGATCCCGATTCATGCGACAGCGATCTGGAAGCGTTTACCGTGGCGAAGGGAGAGGTCATCTGGGTCAATCTCGACTGCCGCGACGAGCTCCGTCTGTGGAACGACCGGAACTGCTTCAAAGGCGATGCAGCGTTCCAGAAATTCCAGACCGGTGTGAACGGCCGTGAACGGCAGATTCACTGGCTCGTCGATTCCGCGCCCCCCGCGCCGCACCTGAGAGTAGTGCCTGGAGATCGGGCGATTATGCTGTTCTGGGACAATTTCAGCGAGGTCACCCCCGATGTCAGCACACAGCTGCTCGATTTCGAGGGGTACCGGATCTGGAGGGCTGATGGCTGGTCGAGACCGATCGGCACGAATGTGCAGAGTGGTCCGAGCAAGGAGCTCTGGCTGCTCATCGAGGAGCGGGATCTCGTGAACGGTGTTGCGCCTGACAGGAATTTCAAGAAGCCGTTCGGAAAGGGGGGTTGGCAATACGAGCCGCTCGGCCATTTGCCGGACAAGGAAGCGCTTCTCAAGATGTTCGAGGAGAGCCTCTGGTACGCGCCCCTCGATACCGTTCCCTGCCCTCCCGGTCTTACCGATTTCGAATGCGATACACTCGAGGCTCTCGCCCGGCACCGGATCGGTTTCGAGGGAGGACTTCAATACTACCAGTATATCGATCGCGGTGTGCAGAACGGCATGCACTACTTCTGCAGCGTGACGGCGTACGATCATCTGATCGAGGATAACCGGCCCGTGAGAACGAACCATTACGGTGATCCGATGTCGAATTTCATATACATCGTGCCGATTTCAAATGCCCAGGAGGGGCATTCTTTCAGGGAAAAAAGGGTGTATGTCGTGCCCAATCCGACGACGATGGAAAACCTCGCGCCGTGGCAGCTCGGACCAAATAATAATGATCCCACGGGACTCAAGATAGAATTCAGGAATCTTCCTATGTGCAGAAACACGGTGCGGATTTATACGATGGCGGGCGACCTCGTCGAGGTGCTTTATCACGACGGGAGCCAGGGTAACGGAACGCTTCCCTGGGATCTCGTATCGCGCAACGGACAGGATATAACCAGTGGTGTATACCTTTTTGCCGTCGAACCCGCCGATGGCGGATTTCCCGAAACGATCGGAAAGTTCGTTGTCGTGCGATGAGTGTTTTATTACAGGAAGATAGATAATAGGGAACGGAAGACACATCGTGACCCCGGGCAGATTAGCCTCAATCCGTCAAAAAGCGAAGGTGTTAACCGCCTCCTGACCGTTTTACATCAG
>CBDUQN010000020.1:0-38593 GCA_965369375.1 uncultured bacterium
GGCTGAGGGGGCATACGGGAAAGAGCATATGAACCAATTCAGACAAAGAGAATGAAGCGATCGGGGGGATAAGAAAGCGAGTCCAATTAGCAGCAAAGAGACAAGAGGTCTGAATATCATCTGATCAATATCATCTTGATGTTTTCGGCATTGTCATGAACGGTGAGGCGGGCGAAATAGATTCCCGATGGTACACTCGATCCGATATCGTTCAAGCCACGCCATATTATTTCATACTTCCCCACTGCCTGATGTGTTTCGATCAGTGTTCTCACCAATCGTCCCTGAACGTCAAAAACTTTCAAACTGACCGGATATCGTTCGTTCAATCCCCGGCTGTCCGTGATCTCGTACCGAATGACCGTCGAAGGATTGAACGGATTCGGATAGTTAGGATATAAACGGCAGAGGCTTATCGCAGACGGAATTTCTTCACTATCGTCAATGCTGCAATATATGCCATCATATTTATACACACCGCCTCCATACGTGCCCGCGTAGATATTGCGCGCTGCGGCCTGATCGTAGACAACGCATCGGGTATCGAGTATTTCCATGCCTTCCGAAAATGCCTCCCAGTTCGCCGCCCCGTCGAGACTAATAAAAACACCGCCAAACGTTCCGGCAATAACCTGATCATGCCTGTCGGGATGCACATCGAGGCTCCAGATATCCATATCGCCGAGTCCATCGCTCATAATCGTCCAACTCGAACCGCCGTTTGTTGATTTGTAAACCCCGCCCCAGTAGTACGTACCGACATAGACGATATCAGGATCAACAGGATCGACTGCGATTGCCTTGATAAAGCGCTCCGGCAAGCCGCTGTTGATTGCTGTGTAGCTCTCACCGGTGTCGGTTGATTTAAAGATGCCTCCGCCGTAGGTGCCCACATACACCGTTGATGCATCCACCGGATCGATCTCGATCGTCCACACATGCCCGTCGCTTATTCCGCTCGATTTGAGTTCCCAGTTCCTTGCGCCATCGATGCTTCGATAGAGAAAGCCGTACGTGCCGACATATATAATATTATTATTCTCATGATCGACCGCGAGGCTCGTAACCGTGGTATTCCCGAGTCCGTTGTTCATGAGAGTCCACGTGCTACCGGCGTCGATGCTCTTGTAAACCCCGCCGTAATTCGCTCCACAGTATACGGTGTCAGGAGCCACAGGATCGATGGCGATAGCGGTTAGATCCCAATCCACGATACCCTCGGAGCTTTCCTGCCAACTCTGACCTTCATCAACGCTCTTGAACACCCGTCCATAGGAAGCGACCTGGATAAGGCTATTGTCGACAGGGTTGACATCTAGATCCCACACAAATGTGTTTTTCATGCCCGTGATTATCTGCTCCCAGGGATTCATGCCGACCGATCGATAGACTCCTCCCCAGTACGTGCCGGCGAGGGACTTCTCGCCGGTGCCGTTTGTCGCGATCGAATATATCTCCGTACAGGTCAAACCTTCACTGAGCTCCGTCCAGTTGTTTCCACCGTCGACACTGTTGAACGAACCACCCTCCGTTCCTGCAAAGTAGATCTGAGTGTTTACAGGATGAATTGCAATATCTCTGACATAGAGGTTAGTCATGCCGGTCGACTTTGCCACCCACGTCTCGCCACCGTCGACACTCTTGAAAACCCCGCCGAAGGTGGCTGCAAGAATAATATTGCTGAAATATGGATCTAATTGGATGGCCTTGATGAATGGATTCGTCAGCCCGTTATTTTTTTCTATCCAAGAGGCGCCGCCATCCGTTGTCTTGAAGATGCCGCTATTTGTCCCGACGTAAATCGTGTCGAGACTCCCCGGCACGAGCGCAACGGCATGAACATTGCCATCGGGCAGGTCGCTCGTTATATCCGTCCAATAGCTTCCACAATTCATGCTCATATAGATCCCGTTGACCGTACCGGCAAAGATCGCACACGTATCGATGCCGCTCACGGCAATCGAGAGAACATTGTTGTTTCCGAGATTGTATGATCTTTGAGTCCACGCGCAGGTAGAAGTGCTTCGCTGCGTCCTGTAAACTCCACCACCGCTCGTACCGATATATACGGTATTCTTGTTCAGAGGGTTTTCCGCGATACAGTTGACAACAAAGCTTGTCAATCCCACGTTTGCCGACTGCCAGTTATCTCCGGAGTCATGACTGACGTAGATCCCACCCCGTTCAGTCCCGGCAAGCAACGTCATATCATCGATGTATTCAACCGCATAGATTCGTCCCCCGTATGGTCCGCCATCGTTTGTCCACTCGTAGTACCCGGCAGATAGCGGCCCCGCAGAGGCAAACAACACCAAGCCGGCGGTTGATAAAAACTTGATGGCGATTCTTATATCAGCAGCAGCGCGAGACACGGGAAATTACGACCTCTTTCTTTGGCTCTCCGTAGGGTTGCCGGCAGACAGACAGCCTAAACAGCACCATTGTCACTCAAGAATACTATCAATCAATCCCGGCACGTCGGACATATCCTTCCCGAGTGTTAGTCTGAAATTACGCGAGCTTTCACATAGCTGTTGTAATATATCGAGGTGCTTTCCGATACCGTCGGGGCTTGTCAGGGATATGCTCTGGCGGATCAATCCTAGCAACGCTTCGCTCTTCGAGAGGGGAACGATTTTCCCCTTTTCACTCTTTCCGATTTCCAGGAGTATAAATGCACAGGGTTTTCCCGAAACACGGATATTCTCTATCCCGGTATCTTCGAGGGCGATCTCCGCCTTGCCATGCGAAACGCTGTGATCTCTCAACTCGGGAAAGAACGAACAGCTCTTTGCATCGAGTTTGATCTTTTCTGGAAACGAGAAAACCTCGAGGTCTCCGTTCTTGCTGCGAACGAATACAGCGTCATCCGACATGTACGTAAATCCGGATTTCACGAGCGTGTATGTGGTGGTCGATTTCCCGTGACCGCTGCCGCCGCAGAGAAGCACACACTTGTCGTTCCGGCAAACGGATCCGGCATGCACGTAATACGCATCCACGTATCGCAGTATCTCGAGAATCGGAAGATAGAATATACGATGCGCGATTATCCAGGGGGATTCGATATGCTTTTTCGATATATATGCTGTCGCGGAATTCTTGCTGCAATCGACATCTATAATCGTCTCGTTATCTATTACTAAAACAGTTTTACTATTTATATAGTAAAACTCGATATCCTCGAATGTGGCTGTTGGCTCTTCTGGAATCTGATCACGAATATCGGGTGGATCAGCATTTGCGAAGAATCGCAAATCGAGATTTATATCCTGCTTGCGTTTTTCAGTCTCGTGGTAACGGGCTATTCCCTTGTCGATCCATTCCGTTACCGCCTTGATAACCCGCTCATCGTCTGCATGTATCGTTATGGAGTAAATATTGAACTGTAACCGATGCTTATAGAGTAAACTCTGTTTCTGCATTGAGCTGCTTTGCCACTCGTCATTAATTGTTCAGAATAATAATATTCTCTCTCTCGAGCTCTTCTATAAACTGCTCGAGATCCATGTTTGCCGTCTCGGAAGAGACACTGAATTCAATTTTTATTTCCTCGAGAACCTCCGGCATGTTCTTGTTCTTTCTGAGAAGATTGAAAATGAAACGGCCGCATTCATTCAAAGAATAATAATATCCTGATTCAAGATTGATCAGAACTATCTTCTCGTCAATTTCCCTGAAAACGACTTTATCGCTGACTCTGTACATAATCCGTCCGTTCATATTTTCGCTTGTTTCACAGCGAATTTGATTTTGCGGCCACTGCGGCACGGCTCTGCCTTGACCGCAAATTCACGATATAAGTCTATCACAATATAAGTTACAGTGTCAAATCATAATGGCGCGGCCGGCGGGGCCGGCGGGGCCGGATAACGAGCAATCACTAGTAGTGACAGAGCGTTCCGTCTTTTCTTGCCGTTTGGTAGGCGAAATTGAAAAAAATGATACTCAGCGGAAAGAGCACTGCGATGAATATCAGCAATGCCATCACTTGAAGCTTCAGATCAAAAAGCGAATGTCCCTGGATCATAGCCAGCCTGATCCCCTCGAGTGAATGGGTTATCGGAAGGATATATGCGAGTTTCTGACACCAGCCGGGCAGAACGCTTATAGGATAGTAAACGCCTCCGAGAAAACGCGAGAAATTATATATTAACCAGTTTATAGGTGTTCCCTTCTTGAAAATAAGGATAAAGCCGCCGGAAATGATCCCGAGCGAGCTGAATGCAACGATCGTCAGCAGAAGAATCACGATCGTGGCGAAATAGTTTGGATTTGTCAGCTCCGATTTGAAAAAAAAGAACCCTAAACCGAGATAGGCGATAACATGGAACGACGCGAAAATGAAATTCCAGAGCGCTTGATAAATCAATATAGTAGTCAGCCTTGTGCGTGTAACAATAATGGCCTCGAGCGTCCCCATGAGCTGCGCTTCACGAATCGATTGTGAGAAGCTGTCGAGACCGACATTGAGATAACCGACGAATGCCGTGCCGATGATGACAAAAGAAAAATAATCGCCGCCGTACGGTTCGAGGTCACTCGAAATCGCAGGATTGATGAGCTTCGCCAAAAAATAAAAGACGAGCAGGCTCAGCCAGATACTCGAAAGCTGGAAAACGAAAGAAAGCTTGTAGCTTATGGCGATGAGAAACTCCTTCTTCATTATCGCGAAGGGCTTGCGTATCATCATCCCATACTTTGGATTCATGTTATTGCCTGTCTTTATCTTTCTTATATTTTTCAGTATCCCACTCGATCAGCTTGTTAAACAGCTCTTCGAACGAGACTTCCCCGCCGAGATCCAGCGTCTCTTTCATGTCTGAATGTATTTCCGAAATGGTTCCCGTGGCGATTATCCGGCCATGGTTCAGAACGGCTATCCGCTGGCAGAGATTCTCGATGTCGCTGACTATGTTTGTGGTCACGATCGCCGTCTTGCCGTTGTTTGCAACATATTCCTTTATAAAGTTCCTCAATCGAGAGGCCCCTCTCGGATCGAGCCCTCTCGTCGGCTCATCCATAACCAGCACATCCGGATCGGAGAGGAGCGACCGCGCAACCGCCATTCTCTGCTTCATGCCCGATGAATAGTTCACAAATCTATCACCCGCGGCATCTTTCAACTCGAGAAAACTCAAAAGCCCGTCGATCCTATCTTTCGCGAGTTCGGGAGGCACTTCGAGAAGATTCGCAAAGAATTCCAGATTCTGTTTTCCCGTCAATCTCCAGAAAAAACTCCGTTCCTCGCTGATACAGTACCCGATTCGATCTATGATTTTTCTCCAATCCTTCTCGGAATCAAATCCGCATATGGTAACAGCTCCGGAAGTTGGCGGCGTGAGATGACAGAGTATTTTTAATATCGTAGTCTTACCGGCTCCATTCGGCCCCACGATTCCGAATATCTCGCCCTCCCGAACTTCGAAATTGACATTATTCAGAATCAGCGTGCGTTCTCTCTTGAATTGGAGCCGTAATATCAATTTCAAAGACAGGGTCGCGGGGTAGTATTTAATCACGTCCCTGCAAAAGACAACGGGCGTATTGCCGATATCATCCCTATTACTCATATTTTCATCTGCCTCGTGGGATCAAGCATCCTTTCGCCGAGTATCCCGGATCGAATCATGAAACCCAAGAAGAATCCAAGCACGGCAACCTTAAAAAACACATAACAGCCATTGAAAAAATTGCGCAGCGAATAGCCCTTCTTGTCTATTCTTCCGGGGTGGATTTCCAATATTGCGCCCCTGCCGGGGAACACAATGCTATGCAAGAACCGCACCTTGTTTCTCAAGCCGTTCCTCAGGTAAAATGCAATTATGAGCTCGTGCGTATCCGGAAACGGAGCCCAATTCCAGACGAGCCCGCGGGGATAAAACGTGCTCTTTATAAAATGTCGGGAAAAATATCCCGTTTTGTGTCTCCGCCTTATTTCGGGTTGAAGATATTTTCCCGACAGGATTTCTGAAATATCGAGCGCGGTCACGAACTGATCGAGCGTCCCTGAATCAGCAGCCCACCGCATGACACTATCCCACGCCTCCCCTTCCATCATGCACGCAAGTCTCTTGACCTCCACGAGGCTTCTGAAATCGAGATACGCCTGATACGAGAGATGCACACTCATATTCCACAAAACATACGGCACACGCAACGTTTTGATTTTCTTTTCGTTTATCTTGACCTCTGCGGTATCGTTCCAGATCGTTTCGCCGCTCATCATGTGACCCTTCTTGGGATCGAGCAAGGACCAGTGAAGCTCGACGACGACATCCATATGTTCTCCACGCGTAAAAATCAGATGAAAGTGGTGATCGCGAAAATCCTGCTCCGTTCCCAATCCGGAGTAAACAACAAATCCAATATCGAGAAGAAACTGCTTCGCCGCGTCCACCTGGGACGGCAAGACCAAAATATCGATATCCTTTGATACTCTTATTCCCGGATCTTTATAGATCAGGTAGGCCTGCGGTATTCCTTTGAATACAATGGGAATTATATCTCGATTTTCCAGTCCGAGCACGATCTCCAGCAGTTCCGACTCTTTTTTTGTGAATCTCGCCTGTGCAAGAAGGTATTCGCTCTCGAATACGCTCTTGATTCTGTCCGGCAGCTTGCCAAGAATATTCTGATCGGTGAAAAAACGGCATGATGCAGCGCAATAACCATGATGTACCGCCAGTTTGAAGAAATAATCCCAGTTGAAGGAATCTCCGAGCAGTGACAAGACGCGATCGTGGATGGCTGCTTCACGGTCCGCCCTCGACACCACCCGATCTTTTCCGAGGTCCGTATCCGACGCCGCCCCCTCTTCTCGGTTGTCGATTTCAGACGCCACTGTTTCTGCCATGAGCACAAACAGCGCTTCCTCGTTATTCAACTGCAACGGAGATTTTCGCATCATTTCAATCAAATGACATTCTATCCAAATTCGACAAATCTTCCTCTATTGATTTCCCTCCGGCCTTGATATCTTCAGGATCCAGCGGAAGGGAAAAGAACGGAGTGAATTGATCTGCCTTATCCTCGTTCTCGAGATAAAGCTCGCGATCCAATATCAACCAGCTATGTCCTGTAAGCTCGTCGCCTTTCCATTTCGCGCCGAAGCTTATCGAAACAGGCACACGGTAGCAGCGCAGAAAATGATATAAAAGCAGACATCGCCTCAGACACGAATAGTGGTATCCAAACCTGGCAAAAATCCTGATCAGCCTATCACACAAGTAAATTATTCTATCGAGCGTGAGAGGATACGTGATCCCGGCTGTCCTTGTCGGCGTAATCTTCGATACGAGATCCTGTATTCTATTGATACGCAACCTGAACGGGAGCGCAGCAAGAAAAGCGGTTATACGGATAATCAGGAAAAACTCTTTGGAATTACTGGAAATCTTGAGGAACGTTTTGGCTTTCAATTGATACGAAAGGGAAATCAGCCCAAATTCTTGCGAATAATTTGCTTTATATAATTTTACCAGCATTCGCCGGTCAAAATAAAGGTAAAAACGGGCCTGCCCAGATAAATGGTTCTAGAATGGGACAGGCCCTGAACGGATAACGAGCTGTTGAGAACTGCATGCGCTACTAGGCGCTCTCTGAGAGCATATGCAAGGTTCTCTGAGGGAACGGAATCTCTATGCCGTTCGCGTCGAACTCTTCCTTCACTTTGCGGGTAATGTCAAACTTTACTCCCCAGTAATCTACTCTTTTTACCCACGGACGCGCCACGAAATTAACGCTCGAATCGGCAAGCTCAGCAACGGCTATCTGGGGGGGCGGATCGCTCAGTACCCGTTGGTCCTCCTTGATTATCCTGTCGAGAATTGCGTACGCTTTTTCAATCGAAGATGCGTAGCCAATGCCAAATACCATATCCACTCTTCTGATATCGTATCCTGTAATGTTTTTAATGACATCACCGTAAATCTTGCCGTTGGGAATGATGATCTTGATGTTGTCCGGAGTGGCCAATACGGTGTTGAATATCCGGATCTCCTTGACCGATCCGGCTACTCCGGCGGCGTCGATATAGTCACCGACCTTAAACGGCTTGAATACGAGTATAAGAATTCCGGACGAGAAGTTCCCGAGGGAACCCTGGAGCGCAAACCCGACCGCGAATCCCGCGGCACCGAGAATCGCAACAAACGATGCTGTCTGCACGCCGAATTTAGCGAGCGCCGCAATCGCGGAAAACACCATGATTACGATATATACGAAATTCTTCGCGAACGAGATTATCGACTCGTCCGTTTTCGCTTTCGTCATGAAATTGCCCACGAGATTTCGGATGATACCGGCCGCAATCCGTCCGACGATCAGGATCGCGATCGCGCCAATGATCTTCAGACCGTAAATCGTGGCAATTCCAGTCAGATTCTCCAATACACCTTCCATGAAGCCTCCTTCCATCACTTACAGGTTGAACCCATCTCTCATAAACAAAGTACCCGAACTCACATCCTAAAATACCTCGAGCAATCTATCAATGATAATAATACCGAATAACTAATTATTATTCCTTCGAGCGCCACCGGCAAGCGGAGCGGATTAAATAACCTTATCGCAGGCCGCAAATCTTGCAGATTGAATAGTTGCCCTAGAGTAGAAAAAAACTACTGAAAACCCGCCTTGAGATTGCGCGATCCATCAATTGAATATATCTCGAAATCTTCTCGATGCATACAGGGATCATCGATTATCTGGACATTGAGGCGATGCGTTGCGGCGAGCTCCTGAATATTCTCTTCCCGCTTGCTGCGCAAGAAAATCCCGAGAACGGGATTGACCCTGAACTGCATACCGGATTCGCGCTTGAGTGATCCGATGCGCCGCATCCAATGTTCGATCTTGTTCGCCATCGATTCGATGCTCAAAACCTTGCCGCTGCCCGTGCAATAGGGACACTCGTCACTATAGTAATGAAGAAGGCTCGGGCGCACACGCTTCCGGCTCACTTCAACGAGGCCGAGATCGCTGATCGGCGACACCCTCGCCCGGGATCTGTCCTTGCGCAACGCGTGTCGAAACTCCCTGTAAACCTTCCTGCGATTCTCCTCTTTCTCCATATCGATGAAGTCGACGACGATAATGCCACCGATATCACGGAGTCTCAGCTGCCGGACGATTTCACGCGCGGCGATGAGATTCGTCTCGAGGATCGTCTCCTCCTGGTTCCGCTTTCCGGTGAAACGGCCGGTATTCACGTCGATCGACACGAGGGCCTCGGTATGCTCGATTACGATATACCCGCCCTTTTTGAGCCAGATCTTTCGCTCGAGCGTTTTTTCTATCTCCCCCTCGATCTCATACTCGTCGAAGATCGGATTCGTTTTCCGGTAGAAATTCACGCGTGATACGAGTTGCGGAGCGAAGGACTTCAAGTACGCCCGCAAACGCTCGTACTCCTCCTTGTTATCGATAATAATTTCATGCACGCCCTCGGAAAATATATCCCTCAAGGCAAATATCGTTAGATCGACATCCTCGTGGACGAGCGCAGGCGGCGTTGCACGTTCCCATTTCTTGCGTATTTCCTTCCAGAGTTTCTCGAGATACTTTATATCGTTCCGCACCTGATTGCTGCTCACACCGCTGCCGGCGGTTCGCACGATAATCGCCGTCCCCTTCGGGCGGTACCGCCGCACAATACTGCGAAGCCGGTGTCTCTCGCGACGGCTGTCAATCTTCTTGCTGATGCCGATATGATCGAGGTCCGGCATGAGAACCGCGTAGCGCCCGGGCAGTGAGAGCTGCGAGGAAATGCGCGGGCCCTTCGTCCCGATGGCTTCCTTGCGAACCTGGACAAGGATTTCCTGTCCCTTCTTGAGCAGATTGTCAATCGGCGGAAACTCCCTGCGCCTCCTGCTCGATATGTCGATGTCTTCCTCCTCGAGCAGCTTGGGATCGATCGAGCCCGTCGCGACATCACTCACATGGAGAAATGCGGCCCGCTGCTGGCCGATATCGACGAACGCAGCCTGAATGCCCGGGATAATCGCTGTTACCCTGCCGAGATAGATGTCGCCGACGGTCCGCCTGCTGTCCTCACTCTCTATCAGCAACTCTACGAGATCCTTGTCTTCGAGTATCGCAATCCTGACCTCGCGCTGTGTGTAATTTATGATAATTTCCTTCTTGATTCGCAATATTCTGATCCTTCCAAAGGGGTTACGATACCAATCCGAGCGGACTCACGAAACCCGCTTCTGTTTCGTATAAAATTTCCATACGCCTGATACCGACCATTGCTACAGCACGTTTCGGCAGGACAGCGGCAAGAAGATCCCGTGGTCCGGCAAATCCTTCGCCGCCAGCATGTATGATAAGCTCCAAGGTCTCACCATTTACAGCTTTTTCGAGCATGTATCCCTTACAAGAACGCTCACGGCCTCTGCCGTCACTAATCACGGCGCCGGCCTCGAACATGGGCTCCCATCTTTTCACAAGATATCCAACGGGATCGCATATAAATCCTGGCGGGATTTCAGTTTCCCCGCTGTATAATCCGAGCTCATCCCCAAGATGATACCACAATCTATTTTCTTTGGACAATTTTTCCGCAGTTCCGCCTCTAAATTCACAAACACGAAGAAGCGTCTCGAGACGCAGCGCATAACGAAGCCGCATACGGGGCGGCAGCTTGCCCGTTTTCCGCGTGAACGGACCGGTGTGCTCCAAAATTTCTATTCCTTGCGGCAATAGAGGGTTGAAGCGACTGAGATTTATATTTTCTTCACCGGTTAATTCTACATCAAAAAATTCTCTCGAACCCTCCATACCCACAGCGAGTGAAGGGCCCATGGACAGCCTCGGATGGGGATTAAATCCTTCAGTGAAGGAGAGCGGCAATCCGAAGCGCCTGAGAGCTCGATGGAGCAAATTAATCAACTCGATGTGCGAAAGGAATCGCTGCTTGCCCGATTTCTCATATACGAATCGATAGCGGAATGCCGTCCTCCTGATTGCGGGCGGTTCATCCGAGGTCCGCAGCGCATCCGAGGTCCGCAGCACATCCGAGGCGGGCGATGCTTCGACACCCGAGGCGCCCTGCACATCCGAGGCGGGCGATGCTTCGACACCCGAGGCGCCCTGCACATCCGAGGCGGGCGGCCCGTTCGGAGCGCGCAACCCGTGGGGCTCAACCTCACTCGTTTCGGGATGGCTGACGTCAGGTTTCCCTGTCCCGTTATTATTATCGCTCGAATCATGAGCGGCGCAGCCCTCTTCACCGTAATGCGGCTTCTCCGGACCGGAGATCGTCTTTTCCCGCTCCCTCTTCAGGAACCGTTCGTTGACACGGGGACTGAATCCGCTCCACGGAACGGGATCGCCGGCGGGAATTTCAGACAGGAGCTCCGATACCGTTAATCCATGTTTCTCGAGCGACCGCTGCCAGCGGTCGAAATCGAGCCGGTCCCGCCAGCCGTCGAATCGGCATCCCGAACGGTACGCATCAACGAGCACCTCCCATAACCTCGCATCTCCCCTGGCAAATATACCCTCGAGCATGCTGATCGCGGGGTCGCGGAGGCTCAGGCGAACGTTTCGCCCACGGATCCTGGATTTCAGATAATTCTCTTTCTCCAGGAACTCCTCACGAGAGCACTGCCGCTCCCATTGAAAGGGCGTAAACGGCTTCGGGACAAACGGTGAGATCGAGATGCTGAGCCTGAACCGCCTGCTTCGGCGTGGGAGATCGATGATCCTTCTCGTGAGTGAGACAATCCCTTCCAGATCCTCTTCCGTTTCCGTCGGCAGTCCGATCATAAAGTAGAGCTTGAGATTCTGCCATCCTCCCTCGAGGATGCGGCGACACCCATCGAGTATTTCCGTATCGGTCATCCCCTTGTTGATCACACGGCGAAGACGCTCGGTGCCGGCCTCGGGCGCCAGAGTGAATCCGGATCTCCTCACCACCGCATTGGAAGCGACGATACGTTCCGTGATCGTCTCGGGACGAAGACTCGGGAGGGCCAGGGATACATTCCTCCGCTCGAGCTCGGGAATGAGCCCGCCGAGCAATTCATCGAGCCGCGAATAATCGGACGTCGAGAGCGAGAGAAGCGAGACTTCTTCCCACCCGCTCGAATCGAGCCCCCTGCATACCGCATCGATGATTTCACCCACCGTTCGCTCCCTCCGGGGCCGGTAAAACATGCCGGCATGGCAGAAACGGCAGCCGCGCACGCATCCCCTCATGATCTCCACCGCGAGCCGGTCATGAACAATGCCGGCAGTCGGCGTGATCGGTTCCCGGGGAAGGTCGTTCTCGCGAAACCGGTATGAACGATGCTCGACCGACTCGCTTACGTTGCTTACGTAAAAGCCGCTAATGCCGGCAAGCATGCTTTTTAATTCTTTTCTTCCGGCGGCGGACGATTTGCCCGCCTTGAGCTCCCGGACGGCTTCGGGAAGGGCCTCCTCTCCGTCACCGAGACAGATTGCATCGAGCGCATTGAGGAAGGGGAGGGGATTCGTGCAGCAGGGACCGCCTGCGATAACTATTGGATCGTCCTGTTCTCTGTCCGCCGCTTCGAGAGCGAGGCCTGCGAGATCGAGGATCATGAGAAGATTCGTGTAATGAAGCTCATAGGTGAGAGAAAATCCGATCAGGTCGAAACGATTCGCCGCAGTTGCCGTTTGCCAGGAACGCAAGCGTTCACCGCATCGCCGAATCAGCCGTTCCGCGTCAGGCCACGGGGCGAAAGCGAACTCGACACCTACTCCCTCGAGCGTTGCGAGCCGATGGTAGAGGAGCCGCAATCCCTGATGAGACATACCGATCTCGTATGTATCGGGAAATACGAGAAGAACGTTAAACGATCCCTCTCTGTAACCGGGGGACGAAAGGTTGAGCTCGCCGTCGATGTACCTCGACGGCTTCTGAACATGCGGCAGTACCCCGTCATAATAAAATCTGGTCGACACGCGTATCATTCCTTACAGAGCTGAATTCGGACGGAGCGCTCTCTCCTGTGCCCGGATTCCTCCTTTGAGGTCGAATCCTTAACCGCATCCACAGGGATCCTCGAACACATCCTTTGCATAATCGCCTTTTCGCTCGACCGGATAATTCCCGCTGAAGCACGAGACGCAGAAATTCTCCGGATCTTCTATGCAGGAGAGGAGCCCCTCGAGAGAAAGGTACCTGAGGCTGTCGACCGCGAGATACTCCTGGATCTTATCGACCGAATACGAGGATGCAATCAACTCACCCCTCGTCGGCGTGTCGATGCCGTAGTAGCAGGAGTGAGAAATCGGTGGAGATCCGATCCGCAGGTGAATCTTGTTCGCGCCGGCCTGCCGGAGGATCGAAACGAGTTTCTTCATCGTCGAACCGCGGACAATGGAGTCGTCGACCACGACGATGCTGCGGCCTTTCAGCACGCCGCGCACCGGATTGAATTTTATCCGCACATCCCAGTCCCGTTCACGCTGCCTCGGCTGTATAAATGTCCTGCCCACGTAATGATTCCTGATCAAACCCAGCTCGAAAGGCAATTTGGACACTTCAGCATACCCGAGCGCTATCGTGTTACTCGAATCGGGAACGGAAATGACGATATCGGCGTCGGTGAGGAATTCCTCGGCGAGCTTTTGTCCGAGTTTCCGTCTCACCTTGTCCACATTCTCGCCGAAAACCCGGCTGTCAGGCCTCGAGAAATAGATAAACTCGAAGATGCACTTCGAAAGATGTTCCGCCCGATCGGCGAAACGAGTGCTTTCGAGGCCGTCTTTGCCGGCAATGCACAGTTCGCCGGGCTCGATCTCTCGCTCATACATTGCGCCGGTAATATCGAATGCGCAGCTCTCCGAAGCGAATATGATTGCATCGTCGAGCCTGCCGATGCACAGCGGTCTGAAGCCACGCGGATCCCTCGCCGCGATGACTTCGTTCTTCGTCAAGAACACGAGTGAATACGCTCCGGTCACCTTGTTGAGCGCCTCCATGATCATATCCCTCAGGTTGCTTTTCTTGCTGCCTGCAATGAGGTGAAGAAGGACCTCGCTGTCCATCGTCGTCTGAAAGATGGAGCCATTCCGCTCCATTCGATCCCTGAGCTCCACCGCGTTAACGAGGTTGCCGTTGTGCGCAACGGCTATTTTGCCGATCTTGCAGTCGACGAGAAACGGCTGAATATTGGCGATTGCCGAAAGACCGGTCGTCGAGTATCTGTTGTGGCCTATGGCCAAATGACCCTTCAGAGTTTTGAGAACCTCCTCGTCGTATACCTTCGAAACGAGACCCATTCCTTTGCGCTCGCAGATCCGCGCCCCATCGGATGTGATAATCCCGGTGCTTTCCTGCCCGCGGTGCTGGAGGGCGTACAAACCGAGGTACGTAAGCTGAGCGGCGTCTTTGCTCCCCCAAGTACCGAATACCGCACATTCCTCTTTCAACGCACTCCCTCCTTACGACCGATCTGAATCGAAGCCAAGAGCTCATATTTCTGGTAATGGGGATTGAGGAGCAGGCCCTGCTTCCGGGATCGCGTGATCAGCATGCGCTCGACCTTCTCCGAGGCTTCATTCGCGGAAGCCGCCCTCACGATGAGCCTCCAAACCTCCCCCGCCTTCAGATCCACCACCTCCACGCCATTCAAGCGGCCGTTGAGGCGGCCTTGATACCCTTTTTCCCTTCTGCCGTCCTGCTCCCGCACGAGACAGTCGAACGCGAATTTACTTTCATCCGAAGCGGATTCCCCGCCGCCAGTCCCGCGGATGGGGAAATCTTTCTCAAGTGTGAGGTCCCCTTTCGACATGAGAATCCTGGATTTCCCATCTCCGGAAGACCCGGTCCCTTCGCCGACGCCCGGGGCGGTGAGCGCGAGCAGGTAGAGATGCTTGTTCTGATTGGTGAATGCGCTATCCATCCTTATTACACGGTCGACCTCGGCAAGAAGCTCTTCATTACCGCCCCCCTTCGCGTTCATTCCCCAATAAGAGTAACGAACGAGCCCGAGGAGCTCGCTCTCGAACTCGAGCTTCTCGGTAAACGTTATCAAAGCAGTCTGCGCGACCAGATCGACTACTTTGAGACGCACCCAGAGTTCCATCCAGGCCGTCAAAAGCCGCCCTCCTTCGAGTGATGAGGCATTCGATCCAATCCCGCGGTATCGCTCCGTCGACGAGACCCGCCGTCGAGCAACGAAGCAAAAAATCTTCTTCCCGGTCCCTCTTTCTCCATCGCGGCGGGATCCCCCGTCGATGTGATTCTCTTTCGTCCCCACGCGCCCGCGAGATCCTCCGGCACCTGTCTCAGCCACGTCGCCCGCTCCGGATGGGGCATCATCGCAAGCACGTTCCCCTCCCGATTGCAGACACCCGCGGTATTTTCGATCGACTGATTGGGATTGACGGGAAAGGCGCTGTCGATCTCGCCCCTGCTGCTGCAGTAGCGAAGAACGATCTGACCGTTACGCTTCATCGTTTCGAACAGTTTTTCATCGTCGGTCACGAAGCGCCCCTCGGCGTGCGCTATGGGGACGGGGATCACCTCTTTATATTGGAATTCCCGCATCCAGACACAGCCGGTGCCTTCGTTTCTCAAGTGCGTCCAGTTGCAGTAGTATCCTTCACGATCGGCCATGATATTCGGAGCGAGAGCCAGGTCTACCTGCTCCCAGTGGATACCCGGAATCAGTCCCGATTCAACGAGGACCTGAGCGCCATTGCAGATTCCGAGCACGGGCAGGCCCTCGCGCGCAAGGCCGCTCACCTTGTCCATTATTCGGTCCTTCGCAGCAACGACACCCGCTCTTATCCTGTCCTGGTAAGAAAATCCGCCGGGGAGAATGATAGCGCGGCTCCCGTCGAGCATGCCTGGATCCTGATTCCACCGAAAGAGCTCGGCTTCGAGTCCCACGGAACGCACCGCATCAGCCGTTTCGTATTCGCAGTTAACGCCGGGGAACTGAATAATAGCCACTTTCCCGTCGAATGTTTCCGGCATGAACGTTCCTTTCCAAAAAGGCTAAATGCCGAAGATGCTCCGGCACCCCGTCATATATGTTTCCGAGAGCTCCTCGAGCTTCCATGTTGCAAGATCTTCCCCGCTCGAACGAATCCTTATATGCGCGTCCGTGCTCAGCTCGCCGAGCCTGAAGAGCCTCACCCCATTGCGAGTGCAGAGGGCAAGCGCCTCTCTCTCCGCGCCGGCGGGAAGCTCCACAATGAAGCCTCCCGTTTCCGAGAAGAGGATCTTCTCGGTCGAGAGACCGCCGCTCGCCAATTCGCCAAGATCGATTGTCACTCCCAGATCGCCGCCGCCACGTGACCCGAGCGCCATCTCCGCGAGCGCGGTCAGCAGACCTCCCTGCGCGACGTCGTGGCATGACTTGATCCATCCGAGACGGTGCATCTCGATGACCGAGGCGATGAGGCGCCGCTCCCGAACAAAGTCCGCCTGCGGGACGTTGGCTCCGAGACAATCGTAGATCACGCGGTAGTACTGGCTGCCTCCGAGCTCATCGCGGGGCTCACCAACGAGGTAGAGAACATCACCCTCGTCCTTCCACATGAGCGAACGGCACTTCGAATAATCCTCTACAACGCCGATGCATGCGATGATCGGGGATGGCGGGATCGCAATTCCGCTCTCACCCTGGTTGTAGAAGCTCACGTTACCCGATACGACCGGTATCGGGCTTCCCGGATGCGATAAAAGTCCGATTCCGGCGCATGCATCCCCGATTCCCCTCACGCCTTCGTAAAACTCCCAGAAGACTTCCTCGATCTCGGGATTCCCGTAGTTCAGGCAATCTGTTATGGCGGAAGGAACAGCGCCCACCGCCGCCACATTTCTCGCCGCTTCACAAACAGCGAGGGCACCCCCAAGGTATGGATCTATCTTTCCATAAAAGGGATTGCCGTCAACGGAAAAGGCAAGCCCCACCGACCGGCCGGGAATCGGGGCAATAACCCCAGCATCCGCCTCGCCGGGCCTCAATACCGCCCTCCCCTGAACTTCAGAATCGTACCGGCGAAAGACATGATTCTTGGACGAGATATTTGGTGATGATAGAATTTCGAGAAAGTCATCCTGGAGAGAGCGATTATCCGAAAGCTCCGGTTCTTCGAATAGCTTCCGCCGGGCGCGCTTCTTCCTGTCATACGATATGCCGGTCGTGATGACGTCGACGGGAGCATCGCATACAACGTCACCCCCGCTCTCTAAAAGATAAACCTTGTCATTCGTTACTTCACCGATGACTACCGCGCCCGCGCCATGGTAGAGATGTGGGAGCTCGAAATCCTCGTTATAGATTTTTAGGACATCTTCTATGATCTCATCGGGCACCGCAAGGCAGTACCTCTCCTGCGTCTCGGAACAGGAAACAACCGCCGGCGGAAAGCTGCCCGTTGCGATATTGACCCGGTCGAGATCGATGCGTACTCCGAAGCCGCCGGCATGGGCCATTTCCGAGGTGACGCACGATATGCCTCCGGCGCCGAGATCCTTGAAGCCGACCGCGACATTCCTCTTATCGGCGAGCTCAAGAACCTTCCTGTTGGCTTCGGACAAAACCCTTTTCAAGAACGGATCGGGCACCTGCACCGCTCCCCGGTTGGCTTCCTCATCACCGGCAAGATCCTCCGAGGCGAACGCCGCCCCACCGAAGCCGGAATCGTCAGTGGGCTTTCCAACGAGGATCATCTTGTAGTCTTGTTGCTTCGCATCCCGGGGCACTCTGCTATGCAGTATCCTGGACTCTTTCATGATCCCAACGGCAACGACGTTGACAAGGCAGTTCTCGTCGTATCCATTATCGAAAACAATATCCCCGCCGAGATTCGGCACGCCGAGGGCATTGCCGTACTGCGCTATTCCCTCGACCACGCCACGCGCGATAGACACCGACTGCTGCCCCCGCGGACCGGAAGGATCACCGAAACGAAGGGGATCGAGCACACCGACGACAGTCGCACCCATGCAATAGACATCCCGCACGATCCCCCCTATTCCCGTTGCGGCGCCCTCGACGGGCAGCACCTGGGATGGGTGATTGTGGCTCTCGTGCGCAATGACGAGACAGTACCAGTCACCGCTGCCATCTTCGGCAAATCGGATGATACCGGCATCCTCGCCGGGACCGAGAACGACATTTGGAGCCTCGGTGGGAAGCAACTTGCGAAGAATCGCCCTGCTGCTCTTGTAGCTGCAGTGCTCACTCCACATCGTATTGAAAATGGTCAGCTCCACGATCGTCGGGTCTCTCCCGAGCAGCTCCGTAACGCGCCGCGCTTCATCGACGGTCAGATTCAATCCATGAGAGTCGAGCAGCTTTCCGAGCTCGGAGTCTTTCGTTCCCTGAATTTCCAGCGTTCCCTTTAACAAAGCACCTTTCCCTTCAGAGTTTTTCATTCAGAGCTTATTTCCGCTCCTCTGCTTCTCCAGAATCCCCTATTTCATTTCTTAGGCCTTCCCCGCTTGGAGAGAACCCTGCTGAAGATGAAATCGACTTTGCGCAAGTGCGTGTCGATGTCGAATACGGAATCTATCTCTCCCGGCTTGCATACGGCGCGCACCTTGCGATCGCGGGCCACGAGGTCCCTGAAACTCTTGTCACTTTTCATGGATTTCATGGCGGCTCCCTGAACGATCCTGTACGCTTCCTCGCGCTTGAGGCCTTTCTCGACGAGAAAAAGCAGGACGTGCTGTGAAAATGCCAGGCCGCCCGTCTTCTCGATATTGCTCATCATGGCTTTCCGGTTCACACGCAGACCCGTGATAACCCATGTGAATTTTTCGAGCATGTATGCGATGATCATCGTCGAATCGGGAATGATCACGCGCTCGACCGACGAATGGCTGATATCCCGTTCGTGCCAGAGGGCGACGTTTTCGAGCGCGGCTAACGAATTCGCGCGAAGCAGGCGGGCCATGCCGCTGATCCGCTCGCAGAGAATCGGATTGCGCTTGTGCGGCATCGCGCTCGATCCTTTCTGCCCGCGCGTGAACGGCTCCTCGGCCTCCCCGATGTCTGTACGCTGAAGAGCCCGAATCTCCACCGCCATCTTCTCCAGCGACGCGCCGATGACGGCCAGTGTCACAAGATACATCGCATGACGGTCCCGCTGCACGATCTGGGTTGTCACGGGATCGGTCTTGAGACCCAGCGCCTGCATCACGTACCGTTCGACCCGGTGATCGATATGAGACAACGTTCCGACCGCCCCGGTGATCTTCCCGACGGAAATCTCTTCTATCGCCTTCTCGAGGCGCTCTACGTTCCGCGACGTCTCCGCATACCATACGAGAAGCTTCAAGCCGAAGGTGATCGGTTCGGCATGAATGCCGTGCGTTCTGCCGATCATGGGAGTCGAGCGATACCGATTGGCCTGGCGCTTGAGGACGGTTTTGAGCTTCTTGAGTTTTCTTTGAATTTCCATTCCCGCCGCTCTCATCTGAAATGCGAGCGCCGTATCGAGAAGGTCCGAGCTCGTCATACCCTTGTGGAGGTAGCGCCCCGAAGGTCCAATCCGTTCCGCCATATCGGTGAGAAACGCCACGATATCGTGACGAACCTTTTTTTCGATTCTCTCGACCTTCTTTATATTGTAGCCGGCACGAGTCTTGATCTCTCTCGCCGCTTTCTTGGGAATGAGACCGTACTCCGCCATCCCCAGACAGTAGAGGACTTCTATATCACGCCACAGATCGAACCTGTATTTGTCCGACCAGATTTTCGAAATTTCCGGAAGTGAGTATCTGGGTATCAACAGGTACCTCCCTCACTCATAGAGCCAATGTTTGATTGTCCCTCTAGGCGGTGCCCGGTCTTTCTTCGAGCGTGAGATCAACGGAGAGAAGGTCGTCCCCTCTCAGCAGCCTCATATTGAGCGTTTCTCCGACCCGCAGGCCGAAAATCTTCCTGTTCGCCTGATCGGTATCGGTAATCTTGGCGCCGTTTACTTCGATGATCACATCCCCCGTTTTCATCCCCGCCTTTTCAGCGGGGCTGCCAGCGACAATCCGCTCCACGAAGAGCCCCGTTGTTACGGCGAGGTTCAGTCTCTCGGCCATCTCCTGCGTTACCTGCCGAACCTCGAGACCCGTCCATACACTCCTCACGTAGCCGTACTTTGTGATCTCGGCGATAACCATCTTCGCGGCGTTTATGGGAATCGCGAAACCCATTCCCAGATTGCTCCCGTCGCCCGTGGAAAAGATAAAAGTGTTGATCCCGATCACCTCGCCGCCGCTCGATACGAGCGGTCCTCCGCTGTTGCCGGGATTGATGGCCGCATCCGTCTGGATCATATTCTTGAAGACCGCCTCAGATGTCTCGGGATCCGACTTGACGTCACGTCCCAGCGCGCTTATGACACCAACGGTCACGGTTGGCTGTGTGTCGTTGAGGAGATATCCGAAGGGGCTCCCGATCGCGATAACCCATTCGCCTATCATAAGGCTGTCGGAATCGCCGACAATCGCGTATGGAAGATCGAGGGCTTCTATCTTGAGCAGCGCGAGGTCGAATTCAGGTGCGGAACCGATGATCGCCGCGCGCATCTCTGTCCCGTCGCTGATCGTTACAATAATCTCGTCCGCATCACTGATGACATGCTCGTTCGTCACAATATAACCGTCAGGATTCACGATCACGCCGGATCCGGATATCGAATACTTCTGTTCCCGGTACAACTTCGGCGTTCTGCGGCTGCGAAAATACCTGTTCATCCATTGATGAATGAGCCATTGATTGTCGCGAACGAGCTGAGTTCTGAGCGCCGTGATCGAGACGACCGCAGGGCTCACCCGCCGGGTAGCCTGCACGATAGCGCCGCTCCGTACGGCTGCAATCTGATCAGAGACGGCCGGTCGCCGTGCATAGGAAAAAATCGGCTGCTCTTCCGTCGCCCTTCGAAACATAAAGATCGAGAGGGCAAAGAGCGCGATTGCCAGCCCGAAGATCGTTCCAAGAAAATACGGGAGAGCTCTTTCCCATTTTGTCATGAACCCGATCACAGCATCATCACCTCAAATAATCAAAACCGGACTCGATTTTTCTCCGCCTAAAATCATTTAATCCGCACTCACCCCGCCAACGCCCTAAACCATCAAATCCGTACTCGATCAAACATCACCCTTACTAATTAAAACCGGCCCGTGTGCATTGGGTTTCACTTTTTCTTGACCTTCTCCCAATCAGCAAGGAAGCTTTTCATACCGACATCCGTGAGGGGATGCTTGATGAGCTGCTCGATGACCTTGAAGGGAATCGTGACGACATCGGCCCCGATCATGGCGGACTCGTACACGTGCTGCGCGTGACGCACGCTCGCCACGATAACCTGGGTCCCGAACATATAGTTATTGAAAATTGTCACGAGATCTCTTATCAGCTCCATCCCCGGATTACCGACATCGTCGATCCTCCCGACGAACGGGCTCACATAGGCCGCGCCCGCTTTGGCGACGAGGAGACCCTGATTCGGTGAAAAGCAAAGCGTTGCGTTCGTCTGTATCCCATCGGCCTTGAACATGCCTATCGCCTTTACCCCTTCACGGATGCAGGGAACCTTGATAATGATATTATCGGCGATCTTGCAGAGCTCCTTGCCCTCCTCGACCATTTCCTTCGCATCGAGTGCAACGACTTCCGCGCTCACGGGACCGGGGACGATCGAGCAGATCTCCTCGAGGATCTCCTTGAAGGAGCCCTTTTCTCTCGAAAGGAGTGTCGGGTTTGTCGTTACGCCGTCGAGGATGCCGAGCGAAGCGGCCTCACGGATCTCCTTCACATTTGCCGTATCGATAAAAAATTTCATCTCTCCTCCTTAGGCGCGAATATTCACAAACGGTTCATTACAGAGAAATAGGAAAAAAGGATTATACAAATAAAAGCCCTCTTCTACAAGACGATTTAATAGCGTACTTCCATGAGATAGAGGGCATGCGGCGGGAGCGTCGGACCGGCGGCCGCCCTTTTCTTCTTTCCGACGATTTCATGCATAATAAAAGGCTTGCCGCGACCGATTTCGAGGATCGTCCCGGCAAGGGTGCGGACCATATGATGGAGAAAATGATCGGCCGTTATCGACAGGATAACGAGCGGCGGCGAATCGGCCAGCCCGGCATCTATCACGTTGCACACTTTCGTCGCACTGGAATCCGACGAGGCGGCAAACGATGTAAAATCTCTCGCACCGACTATTCCGCGCAATGCCTCCCTCATGGCATGCAGATCGAGCTCTCCATCAAAGGGGTAAAAGCGGCGTCTCCAGAGCGCCGTCGGGCGGCGTATGAATATATAATTATATGTCCTGTATTTTGCGTCGTACCGAGCATTGAAAGAGAGGGAAACCTCCTCGACACCTTTTACATAAACATCCGGATAGAGTTTTGCATTGAGCGCCCTTCTGATAACGGAAGGTTCGAGTTTCGTTTCCAGCCGCGCGCTTACCACCTGTCCCACCGCATGAACCCCGGCATCGGTGCGCCCAGCTCCGACGACATTGACTTCACCACAGGAAATCGTCTCGAGAGCCCCGACAAGCTCGCCCTGAACCGTTCTCGTGTCCGGTTGCACCTGCCAACCGAAGAAATCGGCGCCGTCGTACTCGAGCGTTATCTTATAGTTTCGCATATACGCTCACCGCAAAAATCGCTGCCGCAAGAATACAAACTGCAATATCGAAAAATTCCGTCTTTTTTCTATGCATCGATGTTCGCGGATGATCGAGGCTGAATGACCGTGCCCTGAGAGCCAGTTCCATCTCATCGGCGCGCCTGAATACCCCGATAATAAGCGGCGCGAGAAGGGGAACGACATTTCTGACAAGACCGAATACTCCTCTCGAATGACCGCTGCGAATGGATTGCGCCGTCCTGATCCTTCTCGCCTCATCAAACATCTGGGGAATAAAACTGAAGATGACCATTACCATGAGCGAGAATTCGCCGATGCGCACGCCCAGCCTGCGGAGCGGTTTCATTGCCCCGATCACCGAATCGGAGAGGTCGACCGGATCGGTCACGGCGAGGAAGAGAGAAGTGGCCGCCAAGATATCGACCACGCGCACGCCCTGCAGTAATCCGCGGGCGAGACGTTCCGGGACGTTCTGCTGCGAACGGACGAGAAAAACATTCGCCAGTACGATCAAAACAAGAAAAACCGGCAAGCCCTTCAAGACACTCCACAAACGCCGTACTCCTCCTTCAGGGAAAAGATAGAGCGAAAAGAGCGCCACCGTGATCCCGGCAAGCATGTACCACCGTTCAAAGAAGAATGCCGAGATACACAGGACGAGGAAAACGAACAATTTCGAGATTGGATGCAGCCTGTGAAGAACCGTATCACCTTCGATGTACTGGATATGCGGTACAGCCATACGATCACCCAACGCCGCGAGCATCGGTTATCCGGAAAAACCACTTAATATTCGATAGCGCAGCAGAGTCTACCAGATGCGAGCGGCCAATCCAATACAAAGAAAAACCCGGTTCGAAGCGTTTTGGGATTGCCCGGCAAACGGGCTTTGAAATTCCGGCGCCTTTCAGCCGACCAGAAAGGACGTGCCGCCGTTTGGCACTCATCTAAGCAGAATCATTTTGCGGGAAAGCAGCGTCTTGCCGGCGTTGAGACGGAAGAAATAGACACCGGACTCGACGGGCGCACCGTCATCGCTCGTGCCATTCCAATCGACCACATGAAATCCCTTCACCCTGAACTCGTCCTCAAGCGTTGCAATGCGCTTGCCGGATATGTCGTGGATGGTGAGTATCACACGCTGCGCGTCCGGCAGGTGAAATCGGATCGCTGTCGACGGATTGAACGGATCAGGATGGTTCTGATAGAGCGTGACCGCCATCTCCGGCACGGTCAAATGATCCGTCTCGAATAGAAGGCGCCGTCCGCCGCCATCCTCGCTATCGACGCGGCAGCGATCTGTTGTTCCGGGCGAAAGGCCGGTATCCTCGAAGATGTACCGTGTGCCGTCGCGCACGATCTCCGGTTCGTCGATCACCACCGTTTCAGAGCGCGTCACGTCGTGACGGACAACAACGAACGTAATCCTCGGTTCGGGATCTGAGAGGGTCCATTCGAGCGTAACGTAAAATTCTCCTATATAAGAAGCCATGTGCTGCAATTGCGTCGCAATTCGATATCCGTCACCGTCGATCCTAGCGGCATAGATATCATTCTCCTGGATAGTGCCGCTGCGAATGTCCCACCACGCGATGATCGCCCCTCCCTCTCCGTCCGGCACAACGGGCGTATGGGACTGCAGGCCGGGAGCGGTGCATATCGGAACACCATTTTTCGCCCACAGCGTGTCTCCCGAGGAGGTTATGCGCTGGGCATAGACGCCGCCCTCGTCGACACGCCGATCCTGCCACACAACGATTGCTCCGCAGCCCCCGTCGGCGCACATTGCAGGACCCCCCTTTATACCCGGCGCGTCACAGATAGAAACTCCGTTCTCCGTCCAATACGGATAACCATCGGGCCCGATTCTCTGCACATATATATCGACGGTTCCATCGCGTAAGTCGAACCACTTAATGAACGCGCCATTGGCCCCAGCGGATTCGATACGCGGCACATCCTGATCGCAGACCGCCTTGCACACCGGAGCGCCGTTTACGATATACTGTGCGCGGGAAAGATCGACATGAAACGTCAGAATGAGGAACATAACCAGAGCACACGAAAGCAAACTACGTATCGTATCACCTGCCTTGCCGCTTCGGAAAAGTAATCGAATAGACCTTTGCGTCCCGCACAGACCAAGAATGCCATAACACAGACTGTGAGCTTCTTCATATTATCTCGCTCCTCACCGACAGGGATCGGTGGTACGAGGCGATTCAATGAAGTTGCCCGCTACTAGTTACAACATATACGCCCCTGACAAGATCCAGGCGGAAGGCATTGAAGTAAACCCTTCCATCTTTCATGACATTGAACAGAACAAAGGTGCTTCTCGCGCCGAGATCCCCGGTTCCGCGGGCGTGCCCCGCGTCCAGCTGCCACACGCCATCGATATTCACGGCACTGAAATTATGCGTGTGGCCGCAGATGTACGCGGTGACACTGTAACGCTTAAGGGTATTCCAGAACCTGTCACGGTTCTCAGGATGTCGATTCAAACTATCGTATTCATGGCGCAGCCGGCCGTTCTCTTCATCGGGTTGCGGGTAAGCGGGCTCATGGCCCATCACGAACGTGATCGGTTTTTCATTTGCCTCCAAGTCGGCGGCCAGCCAGCTATGCAATTCATCGACAACGTCGCCATCAGTGCCGACATCCGAGAAACCGTTGTAATATTGATTCAAAACGACAAAATGCGCATCATGGTACTCAAAGGAAAAACTCGTTTCCTCGCTTCCCTGTGGCCCGACATTCACGATAGAGGGCAGCGTGCTGCCATTGGGATTGTAATTTCTCAGCCAAATCATGTCATCTGCGGTCTCGGCCTCATGATTGCCGACCACGGGGTACCAGAGATAATCCTCGTCAATGTATGTTTGAATAGTGGTCAAAACATCGGCCGGTGGATCAATATCCCCTGGCGAGACCATAAATTCGCCGGGGCCGAGGGAATCGATCGCCTCACACACACCCCGAAAATAGTCTCTATCTTCCCCGGTATATTGCCTCATGTCCGCAGTCACGTAGAAAACGAAATCAATACCATTATCTTCTATATCGACGGGAGTGTCGGTTTGCGAACAACCTGAAACAATTATCAGCGAGATGGCTATCCAATAGATACACCGAGAAATTACAATCCCAGTGGCAAGCCGCTTCATAATATTGTTCTCCTGTCCGCGCCCTTTGCCGGATAACCGTTCCGACAAAGAAACAAGACATTGCGCCGTTCATTTCATATAATAGCATACCATGCGGGTGCACAACACATCTCGAATGCTCCAGTCACACAAAACTGCTTGACATACAATAGGAAGAGGTGGCAGGAAAAGAACATCTAACATAATAAAATAGCAGGAGCCAATAATCTAATTAAACAGAAGGAGCCAACATGAAGTATAAAAGAATAATAACACTTCTGCTGCTCATTGCGATTGTCACAATCCCGTCTTCGTCATTCCTGCTTGCGGCGGCAAGCAAATATAGTTCGCTCCTCGAAACGCGAGAAGGACGAGGGGAGCTCGCTGCGCTCGCGCAGATGGAAGAGTCCCGCGCCATTACGGCGAACGTCATCGAAACGCTCCTCGCCGACCCGGATGCACTCATCCGCTTACGATGCGCGGAGGTCCTCGGGCGAATCGCGGATCCAAAGGGGATCTCCTACCTCGAACGGTTGCTCGAGGATGAAAACATGGAGGTCGCCGAGACGGCCGTCTACGCGCTCGGGCTTATAGGAAGCGAGGAAGTGCTCGAACCGCTCAAAAACTGTCTTTCGAAAAAGCCGAAGCACATTCGAATCCGCACTCTCCAGGCGCTCGGGATCACGAAAAAACCCGATGCTGCGTCCATAATCGAGCCGTCCCTCACCGATTTCCACTCGGTGGTGCGCGCGGAGGCCGCGCTTTCGCTCGCTTCGCTCGGGGACACTACCGCCGCCGTTCACTGCCTGGATCCGCTTTACGATCCGAGCGAGAAAGTCGTCGCTTCGGCGGTATATGCCATCGGAAGATTGAGGTATAGAGCGGCGGGCAAGCAGATAGCAAAGCTCCTCGATCATGAGGACCGCACGATGCGGATGCGCGCGGCGGAAGCGCTCGGTCGTATAAAAGAGGAGAAGGCGATAGATCAGCTCGGAGCGCTGCTCCTCGATGAAGACCGGATGGTACGCATCAAAACCGCAGAGGCGCTTGCGAGAATCGGCGAGAAAAAAAGCGCACGGATCCTCGAACAGGTGCTCGCTTCAGAGGACAATTATATCAAAACGATTGCGCTCGAAGGCATCACGTCGTCGAAAAACAAGAAATCGTTCGAATCGGTGGTGCCGCTCCTCGAGGACCGCTCTCTCATGGTGCGAATCGCGGCCATCACTGCGGCGGCCGCAACGGGAGAGAAGAAAGCGCGCGAACGCATTCTCGCGTCCTATAAAAAAGGTGCACCGGTAGAGAAAATGACGGCGCTCAAGGCGCTCGGACGTGTCGGCGCGAAGGAGGATATCCCGTTGCTCACGAGCATGCTCCTCGCAGCCGACGACCACTTTATACGCGAAGGAGCCGCGGCGGGACTGGGAGCCTGGAAAGAGAAAAAAGAGCTGGAAGAACCGGTCACCATCGAAGGAGAAACGCTGCGCCCTATCGATGCTCTCGTACGTTGCGCCGACGACGATGATTGGGTCATCGCCACCATGAGCATCGAGTCTATCGGCCGCATCGACCGTCCCGAAGTGATATCCGATCTCGCTGCCGTTTTTGAGAAGCGCACCTCGCGTCTGGACGGCGACCGGAGATTGGAGATCGTACGCACCGTGAGCTCCCTCGGTGAAGAGCTCAACGACGAAGAACGGGAGGCCCACGGAATCGTAAATTTCCTGCGAAATGCGAGCATGGACAGCGATCCCCGCATAGCGCGGGCAGCAGCCGCCTCGGCGGAACGCTTTGGTGCGACGATCAAGGCGCAACCCTCAGGCAATTGGAAACGCGGAGAACCACCATGGGGTGAGCCGTCCCTGCCGCTCGGGGAGAGAAAGATTGTCTTAAAAACGAATCGCGGCGATATTGAAATCCTCCTGTTCGGCGACGACGCGCCGAACATCGTTCATAGCGTCCTCTCGCTCGCGGAATCCGGTTTTTATGACGGTCTTACATTTCATCGTGTCGTCCCCGGATTCGTTATTCAGGGCGGCTGTCCGCGGGGAGACGGCTGGGGAGACGCGGGATATTTCTTGCGGAGCCAATTCAATATGCACCGGTATGAACGGGGTATGGTCGGCATGGCTCACGCCGGAAAGGACACGCCGGGAAGCCAGTTCTTCATAACGCAAACACCTCAGCCGCATCTCGACGGCCGCTATACGATCATCGGAAAGGTTACAATGGGAATGGAAGTAGTCGATCTGATCGAAGTCGGTGATACCTTCTCTATCGTCGTACTGGAATAATCGGCCGCCTCAACAGGAAAAACGGTTGAAGGAAACATTCACATCAAGATGGTCTCTGCTCCTCGCCGCGCTCGGCATGGCAATCGGCACGGGTAATATCTGGCGCTTTCCACGTGTCGTCGCTCAGAACGGGGGCGCTGCGTTTCTCATCCCCTGGTTTCTCTTTCTCTTTCTGTGGTCGATACCGCTGCTCATCGTCGAGTTCGGTATGGGGAAAAAAACCCGTATGGGAACGATCGGCGCCTTCGGCTCGATGAACCGGAAGCTTACCTGGATGGGCGGCTTCGTCGGATTCTGCACGCTCGCTATCACATTTTACTACTGTGTCGTCACCGGCTGGTGCTTCCGGTATACATTCGCCTCGTTGATCGATCTCGCCGTGCCGGCGAAGTCCCTTGCGGGAGGCGGCCTCTGGGGCGCGGAAACGATCGAGTTCTGGACCGCCTTCACCAAAAGCGCATGGCAGCCGGTTCTCTTTCACCTCGCCGGCATACTCGCGGGTTCATTGATAATCTACCGGGGGGTTGTGCGGGGAATCGAACGCGCCAATCGCGTGCTCATCCCGGCGCTGTTCGTCCTGCTTCTGATCGCCGCCGTGCGGGCGGTGTCGCTGCCGGGCGCGGCCAGCGGACTCAACTTTCTCTTCGAGCCTCGTTGGCGGGAGCTTCTCAACTACCGTATCTGGCTCGAGGGCCTCACCCAGAGTGCCTGGTCGACGGGAGCGGGATGGGGGCTGATTTTGACCTATGCCGTTTATATGCGCAAGAACGACGACATCGTCGCGAACTCATTTCTCGCCGGGCTCGGCAACAACTCCGCCTCACTGCTTGCCGCGCTCGCGATCATCCCGACCGTGTTTGCGATTCTTCCCGCCGAACAGGCCCTTTCGGTCATGACCGATACGGGGCCCGTGAGCACCGGACTCACCTTCATCTGGATTCCACGCCTCTTCGAAGAGATAGCTGGGGGGCGCTTTTTTCTCTTCGTTTTCTTTCTCGCCCTCTCGATAGCAGCGCTCTCGTCACTGATCGCGATGATCGAGCTCGGAACGAGAATAGTGATGGATTTCGGACTGACCCGGCACAAGGGAATCGTGATCATCGGCGGAGGCTGCTTTATCTTCGGGCTTCCATCGGCGCTCAACCCCTCATTCTTCCAGAACCAGGACTGGGTATGGAGCATCGGCCTTCTGCTCAGCGGCCTCTTATTCATCGTGACGGTCATTTCCTATGGTGTCGATCGATTCAGGCGCGAGCTCGTCGACAGCCCGGACAACGACATGAAGCTCGGCAAAGTGTTTAATATCGTCATAAAATTCTTCATCCCCGTCGAGTTCCTCGCGATGATCACCTGGTGGTTCACGCAGGCGATACTGGAATACGATCCCGAGCTCTGGTGGCATCCCTTCCGAACATTCAGCGTCGGGACGTGCATCTTTCAGTGGGGTGTGCTCATCGCATTGCTCCTTGTCTTCAACAAATCGATACAGCGCCTTCTCTTCGAGCGAAGGGGAGTCGAACCATGACCGATTCCGCCATTGCAATGATGATCACCCTGTGCACCCTCGTATGGGGGGGATTTCTCATGTTTTTGCTAATCGTCTGGAAGATCGAAAAGAGAAAAGCGGCCGAGTCGGTGGAACACGAGCCCGAGAAACAAAATCATATCTAAGTCCGTAGATAAACAGATGCTTCGATGACGGCATGTCAATAATTACCAAACTCTGAATATCTTCTTTTTGAAAGGAGAATACCAAATATGGAAGAACACGTAACGATCCTGGGAGCGCTCTATGTCGCATTCAATGCTCTCGGCATTGCAATAGCGGTTATCATCTTTGTTGTTATCTCGAGCGGCGGATTGATCTCGGGCGATATGGAGGCGATAGCGATCACATCGACCGTCGGCTCCCTTATAGCCTTCATAATCATTATATTCTCGGTGCCCGGACTCATCGCGGGGATCGGTTTGCTCAAGAGACGTCCATGGTCGAGAATCCTCGCCCTGATAGTCGGCTGCATCGAGTTGATGAATATCCCCTTTGGAACGATGCTCGGTATCTACACGATATGGGTTCTCATAAAAGAGGAAACGACTCGGCTCTTCACGGCGAAAGCCGATACAATAGCTAGCGCGGATTCTTCGCAAGTCTCGTGAGGACCTCTCGATGGACTTCGAAAGCGATATCAGGCAATTCGCTTAGAGGAAAGAAGCGAACATCCTCTGCATCATCTCCCGCGGCAAGTTCTCCCCCCGCAATATGACCCCGGTACAGGACGAGCAGGGTAATGCCCCTCGGATCATCGAAGCATGATTCAACCGTATAGAGGGAATCGAGCTCGACTGCCAATCCGGTTTCTTCGAGCAATTCCCTGCGCGCCGTTTCCCGCACCTCCTCTTCATATTCGATGAATCCGGACGGAATCGACCAGAGCCCCTTGTACGGTTCGTAGCGCCTGCGGACGAGCAGAACACGATCACCATCGAAAACGAGCACGCCGGCCGCGGGGGATGGGTTCATGTAGTGGACAAAGCTGCATCCCGCACACTGCATACGGCGGTGTCCGCCTTCGAACGCTTTGTCCAGCGGTCTGCCGCAAGAAGGACAGAATTTGAACGCAACACTCACTGCAGCGTGTCACCCGCCCCCTCCGGTTGATACCGCATCAAAAAGAGACGCCACTCCCGGTCGATTGCATCGACATCCTCATCGTAAATTTCGTTGAACAAGAAATTCAACGCCGGAGCCTCCTCCAGTTCGTTGGACCTCTCGAAGAGAATCATGAATTTCTTCGGACCGTACCGTTCGATAAGAAAATCACAAAAGGAAGACCACGCGGGTATCGCGATATCCGTCCCGATTTTCATTAAATCCTCATCCTTGATCACCCTGAAAAGCGCGGGAATTTTCTGCTCCAGGAGAAGCTCCTTTGCAACCAGATGCAGGTCCCTGCCGAGCATCGAACCCCGCAAGGCAAACACGGTCCCTCTCACAATACCGGTGGGCGGTTTACCGTAATCGATCAAGAGGAGATGTATGACCTGATTATCCTCCGCCGGATCAATGGTATGAAGCTCCTTGTCCTCCCAGAGAGCCCGCTGGCGGTAATTCTTCGAACCGATGACTTTCTTGAAATTCTCTTCATTATGATAGTAGTAGTATTTGATCTTTCTCTCTGATTTTACTCCCAGTCTCCGCGCATACCCTTCGATCCTTTCGGCCTCCCTGTCGACCGCTCCCTCGGGAAAAGGAAATCCCTTCAGATTGAAAAAGGTAATGTATTCGGTCTCGCTTTCTTCCCAGTCGGGGGGTTTCCTGAGAATGAGCTCTACATCATCGAAATAGATATATCCCGTTTTGAGATTTATCAGGCCGATCTCGACATAGCGCGCGTTGTCGGGCACAATCATTTTTCTCCCGTCTCTGAACCATTCAGTATCCCCCCACCGGTGCCGCGATTCCCCGTCGACTTGATATCGGTCAGAGACTCTGTTACCCTCTGCATCGTAAAACCGCACATAGATATTTGCCAGATCTCCCTGGCCTATGACTCTCTTGAGCCGCTTTGTCATGATCTCGGCAGAGAAGGCTATACCATAGCCGGGGTAGATGCGGTGCCTCTGGACGAGCACATACCACACGTCGGTATTGCCTAGGCCGCGGATATAATATGCGTACTGTCCGTTCTTCTTATCCTCGGTCGACTTGCCGAACATCGGAGGGATCTTTCCCTCTCCCTTGAACACCTTGAGCTCCCAACCTATGGGTTTGTTGTTTTTCCATCTCTCGAATGAGGGGTTTTTGATTAAATTGACATTGAGCGGTATCTCGGGTCGTTTTCCCGCGGCCTGCTCACTTTCTCCCTCTTCCCTCTTATCACCGCCGCAACCCGCCAGTACCGAACATAATACCAGTAAAATTCCAACACTCATCAATCGGTTTTTGCCGGTCATCGATGCCTCCTCTATTCTCTGCAGGACTATATAATATACAAAAAAAAGAAAGGGTTGTTTCATCGAACGGCTCAAAATCCGCCCGTTGAATCCCTCTGTGCTGGATCAGGCAATGATATCAAGCACGTGAACGGCGAGGGCGGCCGGCCGTTCCGGCTATTCCTTTCCGTACTGCTTCCACTGCTTGGCCATCTCATTCAATCGTTCCTGAACGAGATAGTTCATCGTGCCCTTCTGGTAGGTTCCGTTCTTCTGCAGATTACCGGCCTTGATACCGGCAAGAATCGATATGCCCTCATCCACCGAATCAATCGGGTAGATATGAAATTTCTTGTTCTTGACCGCCTCGATCACCTCATCGTCGAGCATGAGATCCGGAATATTCTGCCGCGGTATGATCACGCCCTCCGTGCCCTTCAATCCCCTTCTCTTGCACACCTTGTAAAATCCCTCGATCTTTTCGTTTACGCCGCCGATGGGCTGGATCTCGCCTTTCTGATTGATCGAACCGGTAACCGCAATATCCTGCCTGATAGGGACTTCCGACAGGCTCGACAGGATGGCATAGAGCTCTGTAGAGCTTGCACTATCTCCGTCGACGCCACCGTACGATTGCTCGAAGCAGAGACTCGCACTCATGACAAGCGGATTCTCATTGCCGTACTTGCCCCTGAGATACCCGGCGAGGATCAGTACCCCCTTGTTATGGGTGCTGCCGCTGAGATCCGCCTCCCGCTCGATATTGATAACGCCCGAATTGCCGAGCGCGGTTCTCGCCGTGATACGGGACGGCTTGCCGAACATGTAATCACCGAGATCGTAGACCGAGAGGCCGTTGACCTGGCCGGTGACCGCGCTCGCCGTATCTATCATGAGCGTTCCTTCGTCGATCCGTTCCTGGATCTTTTCCTCTATCATATTGACCCGCTTTATCCGGCTATCGCGCGCATTCTTGACATGCTCCCTCTTGACGAGTTTGCTGCTACTCTTCCCCGCGTGATAATCGGCTTCACGTATGATATCAGCTATCGCGCTGAACCGCGTAGAAAGCTTGTTCTGCCTGCCGGCGAGCCTCACGCCGTACTCGACGACCGCGGCGACGCCGGAACGGTCGAAGCACGCTATACCTTCACGATCGCAGAGAGACTTGATAAATCCCGCATACTGCTTTATCACCTTCTCTTTATTTTCGACCTCGCGATCGAAATCGGCCCGTATCTTGAAAATCTTGCGAAAATCTTCATCGTGCGCCTGAAGGAGATAATAGAGGTATGTATCCCCGATGAGAACAATCTTCGCCTTCACATCCATCGGTTCCGGCTTCAACGCGGAAGAGCCGATAAAGCTGAACGGATCGTAACTCTGAATAACGGCCTCGGAGCTTTTGAGCGTTCGTTTCAGAATCTTCCACACCCCCGGCTCTATCAGCATGTCCAGCGCATTCACCACGAGATATCCGCCATTGGCGCGGTGAAACGAACCGGTGCGGATACTCAAGTGATCCGCCTTGGCCCATCCTCCCATCGCCCAGTCACGCTCGACGACCCCGAAGAGATTTCTCAGAGTCGGAAAGTTCTCGATAATCACCGGAGGCATCTTCGTATCCGCATTATTCACTACTACATTCACCCGGAATTCCCTGAAGGGATCCTGCTTGGCGGCGCTTTCTGGCTGATGCGGCATCTTCTGGATCGAATTCTCCTCATCCTCGCTCACGCGGAAGAAATCGAGCCTGCCCATGAGATGCCCCTCGAACTCCGCGAGCACCCGTGAGAGCCGCTCTATCTCGTAGGACTGATCCAGTTCGGAAATCTCCTCGTGCACAACAGGCTGAAGCGTATCCATATCGAGTTTTTCCAGCTTCTGCTGCAGTTCTGCCTCGAGCGCCTTGATCTGCAGATATATCTGACCCATTTCCTCCGAAAGTTCCCCGCCGGTTTTCCTCAGCTTCTCGAACTTTTCAGCGGAAAATTTCTTCTCATCCACGAGCTGAGCGAGTTGCTGGAAATTCACCGGATTGCCGTCGACCACCGGGACGAGCTCGGGCTTGATTATCGGACCGACCTGGAGTCTCACCATGGCGAATCCCTTTTTGCCGATCTTGTTTTCGAATGCCGCGATGATCTTTTTCTGCTTTCCCTGTATGCTCTCGATCACCTTATTACGGCGTTCCTTGTAATAGTCACTCTGGAGCACGGCCGGTATCTTCTCTCTGAGTTTTGATATGAGGGCGTCCATATCGCCTGCGAGCCGGGTGCCCATGCCCGCGTCGAGCGTTATGCAGCGCGGGGTGTTTGGATCCTTGAAATTGTACATATAGACGATGTCGGGGGGGGCAGGACCCCGCTTCTCGAGCCTTTCGAGCAGATGCTTGATCGTCGTTGTCCGACCCGTACCGACGAGCCCCGTTATGAATATGTTATAGCCCCTGTGTTCCAGCTCGAGGCCCATCTTTATCGCCTCGAGAGCCCTGTCCTGCCCAATGATATCGACGCACGGTTTTAAATCCCGCGTTGTTCTGAAATCGAACATGCTCTGGGGACAGCGCCAGGAAAGCTTTCGAGCGGGAAGCTCTTTCGCCTTAGCTGATTTTCTCAACATCCTATTATCCTCCGGCTGATCATACGTATCGGATATTTAATAGAACGACGGTAACATAAAGACTACCTTATGTCGGGAAAGAACTTCAAGCTGATTTTTCTCTGCCGGGGGACCGGGCGGTTTATGCGGTCCTCTTTACGATAACGGCGGTGGCATCATCCCTCCGCTCGGTTCCCGCTTCGCAAACAAGTAGATGATCGAAGAGTGCCTCGAGAATTGCCGGTGCATTCTTATCCTTGACACTCCAGATAAAATCAATAAGTCCCTGCATACCGATCATGTTTCCCTCCTGATCGATATGCTCGATAATCCCGTCGGAGAACATGACCAGCACGTCGCCGGGATCGAGAAATGCGAAGCCCCGTTTGAAGGTTGCATCCTTTATCGGCCCGAGAATCGTCCCGCCGATATCGAGACGCACAATCTCCGATTCCTTGAACAGGAGCGGGGGGGGGTGCCCCGCATTGACATACACGATGGTTCCGTTTCTCTCGAGTTCGCCGTAGACGAGCGAGATAAAGCGGGTGGAAAGGGCGCTCATGTTGATGACGTGATTGAGCTTGTTAATCACGCCGGATATTTTCATCTCCTTTTCCATACCCATCCGCAGCCCCGTAATCACATCCCTCGCAAGAAGCGCCGCGGGGAGGCCGTGTCCGCTCGCGTCACCGACGGCAAGCCCCAGAACCCGTTCATCGAGGAGCTGGTAATCGTATAAATCCCCGCCGACGAGCTCCGCGGCGACCGATCTGCCGGCAATTTCGAATCCCTCGAAGATGGGATCCCTCATCGGGAGAAGGCTCCGTTGGATCTCGTACGCCTCCTCGAGATCTGCCGTGAACCGCCTCGTCGAGCTGCTATAGTTCACCGTGCTTCTGATCGTATTCAGTGAAAATTCGAGCGTCTCGCGATCCCATCCCTTCCTGAGCCTGAAGGCCATGAGGCTTTCGTCATTTTCGCCGAATACGAGCGCGACGCTGTTGAATCCCCACGGCGGCTCCGGAGAATCATGAAAGATAAAACTCTTGTGCTGGTGCAGCAGCGACACCGCCATGTTATTCCTAGAGAAGGAGGACGGCCACTTCTCTTCAATATCCCCTAGCGGCGCCTTCATCTGCTGGTACGATTCCCCTTTGAGCCTGTAGAGACAGCCGCTCTTGATGTCGAGATAACCACCGAACGAGACCACGAGCTCATCGAGGACGAGGAGCAGCAGCTCTTTCATGCTCGCCCCTCTACCGATGCGATTGAGCAGGGCATCGAACTTCCGGTAAAATTTCTTCGGTATAAACGTTGAATCATTCGCCATGAAACCGTAAACCTCACAATTCATAGCTCGTATCCACACGAAACTCGTGGGGAAACATAATCCAAACGGGGCCCGTATTCAACCCCAATCGTCTTCAATATAGCCTTTACCGTTCGGGGAAGTACCTGTATATTATTAAAACATGGTCACTACCCACTCGATTCCCAGAAGGCCCTTAAAACAAAGAAAGAAAAACGGTGACAATGAAACTCGACAGAAGAAGATTCCTGAAAGTGATGGGTGGCGCTGCGGCGGCAACGATACTCCCGGTCGATGCTTTGAAATCCTTCCCGTTTGCGCAGCAAGAGGCAATCACGTTCGCGGTTGCAAAAGGACCCGATCCTTCGGCGCTCGTCGACAAAGCGCTGGAGCTTGTCGGCGGCATGAGCGCGTTTGTTTCAAAGGGTGACGTCGTCTACGTCAAACCGAATATCTCGTGGGACCGGGTCCCGGAACAGGCGGCAACGACGAATCCCCTCGTGGTCGGGGCGGTCATCAGGGCGGTGTTCGACGCCGGCGCGAAGAGGGTGATCGTCGCCGACAACTCCTGCAACGACGCGAGGCGATCGTACAAACGGAGCGGAATCAAGGACGCGGCGGAAAAGGCCGGCGCCAAGGTGCTCTTTATGGAAAAGCGCAAATTCGTCAAGATGAATGTCGGCGGCGAAGTCATAAAGGAATGGGAAATATACCGTGAAGCGATCGAAGCGGACAAGATCATAAACGTTCCTATCGCAAAGCACCACGGACTTTCAGGCGTGACGCTATCAATGAAGAACACGATGGGGCTCATCGGTGGCAAGCGCGACCTGCTGCACCAGAATATTGCCGGGAGCGTCGTCGATCTAACCGCTTACTTCAAGCCGGCGCTCAATATCCTCGACGCCGTGCGCGTGCTCAAAGCCCACGGGCCGCAGGGTGGAAGCGCGAAGGACATCGAGCAGATGAATCTCGTCGCCGCGAGCACCGATCCGGTGATGATCGATGCGTTCGGCGTCACCCTGTTCGGGAAAAATCCGGAAGACTTTCCGCATATCAAGCTGGGAGAGGAACGGGGATTGGGAACACGGAACTTCAAAGCCGGGGGATTCAAAGAAGTTACGTTGGGATAACACATAATGAAAAGCCTGAGAAGACTCTCCCAGATCTTATTTTTCTTTTTTTTCATAATTCTCTTCATACAGACGGAGTACAAAGGAAGCAACGAGCTCGGATTACCGGTAAAACTCTTTCTCGATTTCGATCCCCTCGTGGCACTCAGCTCTCTGCTCGCAGCTCATACCGTTCGCGCGGCCTTTCTTCTCTCGCTTATCGTTGTCGTGTTGACGGCTTTTCTCGGCCGGTTCTACTGCGGATGGATCTGCCCGCTCGGCACGCTCAACACGGCGATAGGTTTTTTCAGGATGCGGAGCCTGAAACCGATCAAGGCTGAGGGAAGATACCCGGCTCTTCGGCCGCTGAAATACTACATTCTCGTATTCATACTCGTGACGGCGATCTTCGGTTGGAACTCGGCCGGCTTTCTCGATCCCATCTCGCTGACGATCCGCTCTCTCGCCATAGGATTCAATCCCGCGATAAACAAGATGGTGCGCGCCATCTTCGAATTTTCATACTCGTTGAACATCCCCGGTATCTCCCCGAGCCTCGATGCCCTCTATTCGGCGATGACCGGCACCGTCCTCGCGTTCGAACAGCCGGTTTTCAGGCAGACGATCATTATCGGATCCATCTTCTCCGTCATTCTCGGTCTGAATTTTCTCGCGCCGAGATTCTGGTGCCGGTATCTCTGCCCTCTCGGCGCCATGCTGGGCCTGATCGGCACAAAACAGATGGCCGCCCGCGTCGATGTCAGCAGCGAGAAGTGCATATCGTGCAGGCGCTGCAACGTCAGCTGCCAGGGCGATGCGACGCCGTTTGAACCCGGTTCGTGGGCGAGCAGGGAATGTCTCGTGTGCTATAACTGCAGGGAAGTCTGCCCAACCGACGCCATATCGATTCATCCCACGATGAAACGAACGGGGAGCGGAAACGTCGATCTCAGGAGGCGCTGGATACTCTCGAGCTGCGCCGGCGCCGCCGTGTCAGTCGCCGCCGTGAGTGTTGGCGCTTACAGCAAACGGCCCCACCCGCTCGTCATACGTCCGCCCGGCGCGCTGCCGGAGGATCAGTTCCTCAAGAAATGCGTCAAGTGCGGCGAGTGCATGAAAGTGTGCCTCACGAACGGGCTGCAGCCCACATTCGCCGAGGCGGGCCTCGAGGGAATGTGGACGCCGATACTCGTCCCCAGGCTCGGTTACTGCGAGTACAACTGCAACCTCTGCTCGCAGGTATGCCCGACCGGCGCGATAAAGAAAGTCACCGTCGAGGAGAAAAAGGAAATCAGGATCGGCCTCGCCTTCTTCGATAAGAACCGCTGCATACCGTATGCAATGGGAAGAAACTGCATCGTTTGCGAAGAACACTGCCCCGTGCCGGACAAGGCGATCATTTTCGAGGAAGAAGCGACGATCGACGAGAAAGGAAATGCGTTTACGCTCAAGAAGCCTGTCGTCGTGCCGAAGCTCTGTATCGGCTGCGGCATCTGTGAAACGAAATGCCCGATCGTCGACAAACCGGCCGTTCGTATCACCTCGGTAAACGAGAGCAGGTCGGAAGAGAACCGGCTCTTTCTCGATATCTGAT
>CBDUQN010000021.1:0-37183 GCA_965369375.1 uncultured bacterium
CCGTTCCAGCAGTAGAGACAGAGCTTTTCCTTGGGCAGACCGATCGCCTCCACCATGTCGTCGATCGTCTGGTATCTGAGCGTTGTCACCTCGATATCCTTCGCTATCCAGTCGATCATCTCGCGGTACTTATCCGTCTTGTGATCGATGTATTCCGATACGTCATCGAGGTCGTGTCCCTCGAGGGCGTGGATCGCGCGGCGGGCGGCGAGCTCGCCGATGTTCCTCGTGGAGAGGTTGAACCTGCACGGGAACATCAACGGCGGACAGGCGGGTCGCACATGGATCTCGCGCGCCCCGTCTCTCCAGAGCTTCTTTATGGTGAAATTCTTGAGCTGGGTGCCGCGAACGATCGAATCCTCACAGACAACCACCCGATTGCCGTCGATGATGTCCTTGTTGGGAAGGAGCTTCATCTTGGCGATATGATCGCGTATCTTCTGCGTCGGCGGCGTGTAACTTCTCCCGTATCCCGGCGTGTACTTCACGAGCGGTCTCCGGTATGGCTTGCCTGATTCCATTGCATAGCCGATCGCGTGACCGGTGCCGGAATCCGGAATGCCGGAGACGACATCGATCTCTATGTCCTTGTCTCTTTTCGCGAGGAATTGTCCTGATCGCTCGCGGACCGTTTCAACGTTTATGCCTTCGTAACTCGAGGTAGGGAAACCGGTATAAATCCACAGGAAGGCGCAGATCTGGTTTATATCCCCTCCCGCCCTTTTCTGGATGGGCCCCTTCTCGTTGATCAGAACGACTTCGCCCGGCTCGAGGTATTTGGTCACATTGATATCGATGTTCGAAAGGGCGCTCGCCTCTGTCGTGACCGCCCATGTATCCCCGCACTTTCCGAGGGTCAGCGGGAAATACCCGAGCCGATCTCTCGCCGCGTACACACCTTCCCGGTTGAGGATGAGCAGCGAACAGGATCCGTCTATTCTGTCAAACATCTTCTCTATGCCGTCTAAAAGATTTTCGCCGCGCGTGATCAGCTTGGCGGCGAGCTCCGTCAGGTTGACTTCTCCGTCACCGACCTCGCTGAACGTCACGCCGGCTGAGAGAAGCTCATCGACGAGTTCTCGGGCATTATCGATAAACCCGTCGGTAACGATGCAAAAAGGACCGAACTTGGAATTGAGGTATATCGGCTGTTCATCCAACGGGCTTATAACGCCGATTCCCATATTCCCCTTTATGGTATGAAGATCCTCATAAAACTTGGACTTGAACTGACTCTGGCTGATATTGTGAATAAGGCGGGTAAGCGTATCGCCGAGAATCGCGATGCCACCGAATTGCGTGCCGAGATGCGAGTGATAATCAGTCCCGTAGAAGAGGATCTCGGAGCAATCGTCCCTGGAAACGACCCCAAACAGTCCGCTCATTGTGCACCTCCGATGCCGTGGTTTTCAATGTGGTATGTACCGACCCTCATAAGGGGAAAAAAGAATGATATACTTTTGCGCAATGAGGCTCAATATAATTTTTGTAAAGTTCTCAAATAGCTCATTCACGAAACGCGAACGCCGGCCTATTTGAGGTACAGCTCGTACCAATCGACGACACGTCTCACGAGGTCGATCTGGTGGTGGATCTCCCTGAATGCGTGACCCTCGCGGGGATAGACAACGAGCTCCGTCTCGACGCCCGCCTGCTGGAGACCGCGGTAGAATTCGTACGCCTGGCCCACCGGCACCCGCACATCATTCTCGCCATGCAGAACCAGGGTCGGCGTCTTTGCGTACTCGACGAAATTGACCGCGGAGTGACTCCGGTAGGCTTCGGGACGTTTGGCCGCCACCTCACGAAAATACATGCTGAGAAAGGTCGGCGTGATATCGGTTGTGCCGTGAAAACTGTAGAGATTGGTGACACCCGCACCGACAACCGCGGCGGCGAACCGCTTCGTTTTCGTTACCGCCCACGATGACATGTATCCGCCGTAGCTCCATCCCCCGATACCGATCCGGTTGGGATCGGCGTACCCCTCGTCCACGAGAAAATCGGCTCCGGCGACGACATCCTCGAAATCCCCCCCTCCCCAATCGTCGAAATTGGCGCGGGCGAATCCGACGCCGTTTCCGGCGCTGCCTCGCGGATTCGGCAACAGCACGATGAAGCCCCTGCACGCGAGCGGTATCGCCCATTCGTGCCATGTACCGTGCCAGCCGAACCACCACGCCCACATCGGGCCGCCGTGAATTTCCACGATTGCCGGGTAACGCCGACCCTTGCTGTAACCGGGCGGCAGAAAGAGCACTCCGTCGATTTCAGTGCCGTCCCGGCTCGTCCATTTCACCACTCGGCCTTCGGGAAGGCTCCGTTCGGCGAGCCAGGGATTCACGTCGGTCAGCTGCCGCTCGTTGCCGAACCAGCCGCGTTCGACGCTCCAGAGGTCCGGAGGCGACCTGTCACTGCCTCTTAGAACCGCAATCCTCGAACCGTCCTCCGAGATATCGAAGCTGTCCTGTAAGTAGTAGTACGGAATGTCGAGTTCCACGGAGGACTCCACCTTGTCGTCTTTTATATGCAGGTACGCCAATCGGACCGAAACGCCGGTTATTTCGATGGCGAGCAACTTGTCGCCGTCCGGCATCCAACGGGGCGAAGAGAGTGTACCCCGATGTTTTTTGCCGAGGAGACGCACATCCCCGCTTCCCACGTCGGCGACAGCGACGAGAGGAACCGCAACGGTGACTTCCGGATGCTTGAAGTACCGGATGAAGGCTATCGACTCACCATCAGGCGACCAGACGGGATTTCCCCCTGCCTCCTGCGCGACGATCGAACGTTCACCTGTGGCCACAGGAACAATCTCGAGACGGGAGTGCCAGTACACGGCATCGGAAGACGTCCGGTCCGATACGATCATGGCAATTCGATCACCTTCCGGAGACCAGGCGGCTGACAGTACGTGGAGCCGCTCCTGCGAGACGGCCCTTGCATCGCGCGATTCCGGATCGACAATCCATAGTCTCGAGTAACGATCCTCGCGGTCTATGACGCGTTCGTCCGCGCCCCTCTCTCTTGCCTCCCGCACATCATCCGGCAACGGGTCGGCGGCGATGACGGCGAGACTCCCGCCGTCGGGACTCCAAATGAAGTAACTTGCACCTTCTTCGAGATCGGTTATCCGTTCCGCCTCTCCTCCCTCGAAGCGTATGCGGTACACTTGCATCTTCCCGCTCACAGCCCTGTCGGAGAGGAATGCGAGCCATCGCCCGTCCGGAGACCAGGCGGGACCCCGCTCGGCGGCCGCCCCGAACACGAAGCGGCGCGGCGACGAAGAACCGTCGAAACTCACAATCCACACGTCACTGTTCGCCCGCTTCTCACCCCTGGAAGTATCTGCAGGTTCATTTACTTCGTACGCGACCCATCGTCCGTCCGGGGAGATGTCGGGAGCCATAACCCATCGCAACTGCAGAAAATCATTGCACGAAAAACACTCCTCATCGGCCGCCGCATTTCGGCAGACGATAAAAAGAAAGAACACAAGAACACAAAATCTCTTCTTTGGCATTTTCTTAATCATATCGGCCTCCGCGTTAGTGAAGAAATTCTACCCTCAAGCTCGAAAAGGAACAAGCCCTGTATGAAATAATTTGCGGAAATCCCGGCGACATCATTGCCAAGAAAGAAGTTATCGCAGCGCTTCGAAGCCATTACCATGAAAAAAGTCGGGACATTCCCGGCGGCGCCACTACAGAGTTTCGCATTGATAACAAAATGAGTTATAGTTGTTTCTCGGGCTTGAAGACGATTCGAATGGAACGGAGCACATAAATGCCGGAGAAAACGGCGTCTAAAAGAAAATTCGGATTTCCCCTGACGTCTATGCCGGAGCGCGGATTCCCTCCGGCGAATAGCGAAGCATATGTGATCCTCTGTTTCTTCTGTCTCGTTACCTTCCTCGGAATCAGCGATAACTATCTCTTTAATGACGATTTTCTGTGGCTCAGTGAAGCGAAATACGGTATGGAGTGGCACAGCCTGCTTACCTACCGTGTGATCGATTTCTTCCGCCCGGCAATCAACTTCTCGTTCTTTGTCATGGAAAGGATTGCACCTGGAAATATTCCACTGCACTACTCCTTCAATCTGATTCTCCACTTTTTCAACTGCTTATTGGCATACCATCTCGTCTTGCTGCTGCTGGGGAGCAGAAATGCGGCTCTCGCAGCAGCCGTCATTTTCGCGGTATCGAGCGTCCACACGGGAGCCGTACTATGGATAAGCGCGCGGACGACACTGATATCGGTGATGTTTGTCCTTCTCTCGCTGATCGCATTCGCCTCACGAACCGGAAGCAGGTGGACGAGGGTGACCCTCTCCACCATCTTTCTTGTTCTCGCGCTCGCAGCGAAAGAAACCGCGATTGCAGGACTCGCGCTTCTCGCGATTGTATGGTGGTATCTGAAAAACAGAGAGCCCGAACGGTCATATACCCACCTTTTGCTCATCCCGTCCTCTCTCGTTTCGATCCTGTATCTCGTTACCAGGAAAGCCGTAATGGGAGGATTCGTTCGGGAGAACTGGGGGCCGGGCTGGCACGCCTTGAGAAATATTGCCGGAGGATTCCTCTATTCATTGTACCCATGGCCCTTCCTATCCCTCTTCAAACTCAAAGGTGGAATTATACGCGAGCCTACCCATCCGTTCCTGCCCGAGATCATCGTGGTGCCGATCATCATCCTCCTCTGCTGGGTGGGAAGGAAGGTGCATAAATCGAAGGAATTCAGCCTGGCAATCCTGTGGGCGCTCCTCGCGCTCGTGCCGGCCTCACTCTTTCGATACCGGTTCTTTTCGACCGTCTCGATAACCCAGAACCGCTACTACTATCTCTCATCGATCGGCTCGATCCTTCTCATCACACTCCTCTTATCCGCACTTTGGAACCGGCGTTCACGTGCCCGGCAGATTGCAGCTGCGGCTCTTTTCGTCGTTATCTGCGCCGGGTACATGGTGAAGACCCACCGGATAGAAAAGAGATGGGATCTCTTCACCAAACAGAACGGAAAAGTGATCGAGATACTCATAGAAGAAACGGATGAACATCCTGCGATCACGACAGTTGCGATAGAAAATGCGCCTCTGGCGTTTCGATATCTCTCAAACGGCGTCAAGCTCAAACGCCCTCAATTGAAGCTCGTTGAAATCGATGGAGGCAGGGAAACGGCGGCACTGTATAAACCATGCCTGTACGTTCTCTACTCCGGGGATAGAAGAAAGGTTATGAGATTTGAAAAAATCGAATGACGATATCCAATTCAAACGCTTCACCGCGTCCGGGGAGTGGAACGGTTCCAGGCTCGACCGTTTCATTCGCGCTCACTATCCAGGCATGCCATTCTCGACGGCGCAGATGCTCATCCGCAAGGGCAGGATCTTAGTAAACGGAAAACGCGCGGAGGGCGACACACGACTCGAGGACGGCGATACGATCGATGCTCGTATCGAAAAATTCAAAGGCGCCCAAGGCGCCGGAGAATCGGCCGCCCCCGGTCCGGAAACCGCGGAAAATCCCGCCGTTGCCGCATGGGGCACGATCGGAAACGAAGTGGAGATTCTGTTCGAAGACGCTTGTGTGCTCGTTCTTAACAAACCGGCGGGAATAGTCGTCCAGCCGGGAAACAGGAAAGGAAAGGGTTCCCTGCTCGATCTCCTCGAGGAGTACCGGAACCGACGGGAGAAATCACCGGCAACGGAGCCGGCCTTTTCATACACGCCGGTTCATCGCCTCGATCGCGAAACCACCGGTGCGCTAGTCGTCGCAAAGACACGTCCCACGGCACGGACGCTCAGCGGATACTTCGCCGAAGGAAACATCGACAAGGTGTATCTCGCCGTCGTGCACGGAACGCCGTCGCCAAAGCGCGCAGCGGTAACCAAGCCGATCGAGGTATCAAAGGGGAAAAGCTCGCGCGCCGCAGCGGTGCCGGGCGGAAGAGAGGCGCACACGCACTACCGACTCAGAAAAATTCTGCCCGGCGGCGCGTCGCTGCTCGAGGTGAGCATCAAGACGGGAAGGACACACCAGATACGGGTCCATCTCGCTTCGATCGGACATCCCGTGACCGGTGACCGGAAGTACGGCTCCGCCCGGGGCGGCCGGCATGAGCGGTTACTGCTCCACGCGTGGAAGATACGGTTCCCGCACCCTGAGAGTGGGGAACCGATAGAGGTGACTGCGCCGCCACCGCCGGATATAAACGTGTAGTGCATTCGCACGGACATTCTGCTAGCATCGCTCGAAACAAGCCACCCCCGCAGAAGGGAGTACTATGGACAAACCATTACTCGATGCAGCCGTTATCGCGGTGAAAGACTGTCTCAAGGTGCAAAAGGGCGAAATAGTCCTCGTTGTCACTGACACGGCGCTGAGCGAGATCGGCGCCGCCGTATACGAAGCGGCCCGCTCGCTCGAAGCGGAAGCGATCTACATGGAGATACTTCCGCGGGGCCGCAACGGCGAAGAGCCACCGGAACCCGTCACGAAGGCGATGATTCATAGCAACGTCGTCATCGCACCGACATCGAAATCGCTGACCCATACGGCCGCACGCAGACAGGCATGTTCTGCAGGCGCGCGCGTCGCTACGATGCCCGGAATCCTCAAAGAGACCATGATTCGTTGTCTCAATGCAGACTATTACGCGATCGCGGAGAGAACGAAGAAACTCGCCGATCTCATGACAGCGTCGAAGGTTGCGCATGTGACGACAGAAGCCGGAACCGACATAACACTTCCCCTCGAAGGGATCGATGCAATCGCGTCGACCGGCCTGTTCCACCAACCGGGCTCTTTCGGAAACCTCCCTTCGGGTGAAGCCTACATGATGCCAGTCGAGGGAGGCTCAGAAGGCGTATTTGTCGTCGACGGCTCCATGGCGGGGATTGGTGACCTGGAGGGCAAGACACCGATAACCGTCAAGGTCGAGAAAGGGTACGCGACCGTGATCACAGGAGGGCCGGAAGCGGAGCTTCTCGAGGAGAAGCTCGTACCCCTCGGCATACCCGCTTTCAATACGGCCGAGTTCGGCGTCGGCACGAACGACACGGCGACAATCATCGGCAATATACTCGAGGACGAGAAGGTGATGGGAACGATACACATCGCCCTCGGGAACAACATGTCGATGGGGGGAACCATCGATGTGCCGATTCATCTCGATGGTATCATCAAGAATCCGACCGTCGAGCTCGATGGAAAAAAGATCATGGATAAGGGAAAGCTCCTGATCGACTGAGATCAAGAAACGTTGCACCGACCGCAGCCGCTCAACACGTTCCTCGAAGCGCTGCACCGACCGCAGCCGCTCAACACGTCCCTCGAAGCGCTACATCGACCGCAGCCGCTCTACACGTTCCTCGAGCGGAGGATGCGTGCTGAACAGTCCCTTTGCCCGCTTCTCGAATGGTTTGATCGGATTGACGATATAGAGATGTTGCGTCGCCCTGTTCGCAACCTCGAGCACCTCCCTGTCACCCGCTATTTTCTCGAGAGCCGATGCAAGCCCTTCGGGATATCGGGTAAGCTTCGCCGCGGAGGCGTCGGCGAGGTATTCGCGCTGTCGAGAAACGGCGAGTTGCAGCAGTTTCGCGAATATCGGAGCGAAAATCGCCAGGACGAGCGCGATGATCATCATAATGGCTCCACCCTTGTCACCGCTCTTGCCGCCGCTTTTCCGCCTCGACCTTCCGCCCGACCAAAACACGCTGCGCAGGAAGAAATCGCTCACGAGCGCGATCGAGCCGACGAGTATGCCCAACATCGTTGCAAAGAGGATATCCCGGTTGCCGACATGAGAGAGCTCATGCGCCATGACCCCCTGCAACTCGTCACGGCTGAGCTTTTGCATGAGCCCCGTCGTTATCGCAACCGAAGCGTGCTCGGGATCCCTTCCGGTCGCAAAAGCATTCGGCGCCGTATCATCGATCACGTAAATCGCCGGCACGGGAAGCCCCGCGGCGATCGAAAGCTCCTCGACAACATTGAAGAGTTGGGGGTGATCCTTCTTCTCGATCCGCTTGGCCATGCTCATTGTGAGCACCATGCGATCGCCTTTGTAGTAGGCGGAGAGCGATGCGATAAGCGCAATGACAACGGCAAACGTCAATCCCACATATCCGTTTCCCCAGTACTCTCCGAGAAAATACCCGAGCATGACGAGGACGGCCGTCACCACCATGACGAGAATCCACGAGTTTCTCTTATTCGCCGATATCTCGTTGTACATGCCTCTTCGCCGTGCAGCCATGACGCGCCTCTCTCACATCACCATGCTATCAGAATGCCCCGACATTCGCTGAACGCAGGGCTTTAGGAAAAATCTACTTTCGGCGCCTCTCGCTGTACCTCATCTTCGAGCTCGAAGAATTCACGCTGCTTGAAGTTGAACATCGACGCCACGATATTCGAGGGAATGGTCTCCGTCTTCGTGTTGTATTCCATCACGCAATCGTTGTAATGCTGCCGCGCAAAGGAGATCTTGTTCTCCGTCGAAACGAGCTCTTCCTGTAGCGCCAGCATATTCTCGTTGGCTTTGAGCTCCGGGTAATTCTCGACTACGGCGAAGAGGGAACGGAGCGTACTCGTCAGAAAGTTCTCCGCCTGCGCCTGATCCTTCACTCCACTCACGTCAATCGCCTGTTGTCTCGCCTTGGTCACATTTTCGAGAACTTCCTGCTCGTGCTTCATATATCCCTTGGCGGTCTCGACAAGATTCGGTATCAGATCGTAGCGGCGCTTGAGCTGAACATCGATCTGGGCCCACCCGTTATCGCACCGCTTCCTGAACCTGACGAGCTTGTTGTAGATTCCAATGAACACCATGGCCAGAAAAACGATAACGACGAGAGCGATTATAGCCGGCATTGCATCACCTCCGATTGAATGAACGCCTTGCTTGCATCAACTGGAATGTGCCTGATCGAAATACAACCTCCGTCTCCTCTTTATTCGAATGTTCCTGGCTATTTGTTGCAGATGGTAATACAAATCAACTCGCTGGTCACGCTAATAGTCCTTTACTGCGATGCGGAATCCGTCATCGCGTACTGGATTGAAAACCGCAACGCCCCCCATGTCTCGCTACGCGCCGCGACAGCCCCCCTCCCCCTGCAAATCGCAACTTTATTCAATAAACGGAAACTTCGGGATAGAAGGCCGTATGGCAATCCTTGACTATCCTGCATGTGGCATAATGAGAATCCACCGGTAACAACGGCCCCCGTTATCCCCCTCGAAGCCTCGAGTTATTTCGTTGTATTTCAATAAGATGCATCCATGTATGACTGATGGAAAGCATATGGCACACAGCTTGCTGAAATGGTCAATCCGAGGGGACAATAGGGATCAATTGGAGAGAAGGAGGTCTCATCATGAGAAAGGTCCTAGTAGTCCTGATGAGTCTTATGCTCAGCGCGTTTTTCGTCTCTTGCTCTGAGGATAACGACACATCTCCCACGCCTCCGCAGCCAGACCAGTTCGAGATTACGACGACTGTGCTGCCGGATGCTTACTTCTGCACGCCTTACAATACCGCGCTTCATGCACAGGGCGGGACCGCGCCTTACGTATGGGCACTCGCTGCCGGAAGCGATCCGCTTCCCGATGGCCTGTCCATTAATAGTGCCGGCAGCATCATCGGCGTTGTAGACGGTCCCGGTCAGTGGACCATCATCGTGGAGTGCACCGATAATTCTGACACGCCGGAGACGCTTCAGCGGACATTGACAATCGATGGCCTTGAACCAAGCAATCCTTCAATGGCGGTTTTCTTTGACGGTGGAGCTTCAGTATGTCAGGCGAATACCGGCGCTTTTCAGGTGCTGGATTGTTACATATTCATCATGACTGATGGAGACGAGATCAACTGCGCGCGTGCGTGTGATTTCATGCTGCGTCTGACGGATCCCGATGGCGTTGATTATGATTTCGGAACCCACTTCGTCATCAACAATCTCTCGCATCCCGATTACGTTTCCGTGGCAATGGGAACTCCGTTCAGCGGGATCGCGATTGCGTTCAACCAGCCGCGGTTCGGCCCGAATCCGGTACATGTTGCCACATTCGGGCTCATGTTGATGGAAACGCTCGACCAGCTGAGTGTCAAGTTCGAGCCGTATCCCGGAGGCCGCCTGAGTGTAGCCACCTGTGAACAGGGATTCCCGGCTGTTGACGTCAGCGGGCGTGAGGCTGCGATCAACTACTAATTACGCAGTGCTGAAACGAGTGCAGTAAGAGCTACATAGCCCCTCGGCAATGGCGGAACCCTCCGCCGCTCCCGGGGGGCTTTACTTTTTAAACATATCCCGTGCTTTCTTCATGAAATCATTGATGAGATTGTCGCCGGTTCTCTCTCCGGCTTTTGATGTATCGAGGGAAATCTTAGGCGATTTAGCCGTGCCTCCGATGTGAAAATCCAGCACGAGATTTCCCTGCGCGTCCTGAAACAATGTCACGAGATCCCCGTATTTGCGCAGATCCTTCATCTCTTTCTGAACAACCGGCGGAATGGCCAGCTGGATCCCGAAATCGAGCGTCCCGTCGAATCCGTACGAACCCTTGATCAACCAGTTGGCTTTCGAAGACTTGATTCTCCAGTCATCCGTCATCAGGCGGCCGTCTTTGACCTTGAAATTACCCGACCAATCGTGAAAATCGAATTTTTCGATGGGCGAAAGATCGAGGGGGACAAACCCCTTCAATGGAGCGAGCAGAGAAGAAATATCGATCCTCCCCATCGAGGAAACGGTAGAGCCGGTCGCATTCATCGACATGAGTGCATTCACGCCCGGCCCGCTCGCGAACTCAGTATCCGTCTTGAGCGTAAAGGTTCCGTCGATAATATCGTCAAGCTTCGAAAAGTCCCCGAGGACTCTCCCCACCTCGATATCCTTGAATGAAAAAATGATATCCGACTTTATGTCGGGCGGATTTCTGAAGTTCACACGAAACGAACCGCGCCCCCTACCGTTCGCATAGTTCAGCAAAAGCGGTGTCACGCTCATCCTGCCATCCCTGATGGCGCCTTTCGCGTACAGGCTCGTGAACACCGCCTTCTCTGTGACGATCGAATCGACACGGACGAAAAACGATGTACTCTTCATCAAAATGGCTGATGCCGGATTATAGGCGAAGGAAATCCCACCGGGAACTTCTTGTGCTCCGGCCTTTTCCATCTCCGCGTCCTTACCCTCTTTTTTCGCTTTGCTCAACTCCTGAAACGGTCTTGCATCAAAGCTCTTCCCCATGATATTGAGACTGATATCAGGCTTATTGTACGCGCCATCGAGTGCTTCTCCGAGGCTCGGTGGAGCCTCCCCTCGATTGGCTTTTTCGACGATCGAGGCAAGCTCGGCAAACGCCGGCATGATCCCCAGCATGGATCCTGTGCATGAAAAGGGACTGCCGTCCAACCTGAAATCGGCCTTGAAACTCTTGATATCCCCGTGTTGTATTTCCGCTTCGGCGGCAAGGGACGAGACCGCGAGAGGCATTTTCTTCGATGAAACATTCACTTCGCTCGCTCTTACCGTGCCATTCAGCGAGAACCGTTTCCAGGAGCTCTCGATCCGCTCCGGCGAAACCTCCTTCCCCGCAGAGGGGAAGAGACCGATGATCATTTGCGGTGTTCCCCCTCCTTCAACACGCACAGCAACCTTCCCGCTTGCCGAAACCCCCTTCTCATCGAAATCGAAAGCGATATCATCGAGATCCACTTCACTTTCGCTCTCGAAGGATATGCGCTCGGGCTTCCAGTCCTCGGACATCCTGATATCGAAATCGATCGACACCTTGGAATCGCCGAACGCCGCAGTAAAATTTTTCGCCCGGATATCCCGTTTCGAAAAAACGAAGACTCCATTTACGAGAGCCTCGTCTTTGAGAAGCTCGTGCTCTACGGACAGATCATTGAGTGTAACGGTACCCGACGCTTCGATTCCGGCGGGATTTTTCGCGCTCCCCGTAGCGGAGACATCGATACTCATCGTTCCCCCGGCAAGCTCCACGGGAAGCTCTTTCTGCAATAACGTATTCCTGATCTCCGGAACGAGATCGCCGATCGGCTTCGCTTTGATCCAATTCAATAGTGAAGCGATCGCGATATCTTCCGAATGCAGCGTTATAGAAAATTCTCGCGCCCCCGAGAGCTCGCTCACTTCTCCGGAGCAGAGCGCCGATAGCATATCGGCCCAGCGAACCTCTAATTCATTTATAATTAAAGAGTTAAACCCTGCGTCGGCGTCCACGTCTCCGCGCACCATGATTTTCCCGAGCGGAAGTGCAGCGCCGGATTCCGCTTTCACAATGGAAAACGCATCGATTTCAATCCGCTCCTTGATCGAGAAACCATTTGCTGAAGGTTTAAGCGAAATCGTCGACTTCACCCCTTCTAACAGGATGTCAATCCCCCTCGGCGTCCCTGTGAGCTCCACGTCCGCGTTCTCAACATCAATCGCCTTGATCTCGGGTTTCCGTTTGATGAGCGAGATAAGCGATGCCCGCACGGTTACCGTGCCGGCGGAAAAGCGCATCTGACTTCCGTCGGGCAGCGGTTTGTCGAAGGTCAGATCACGGACATCGACTCCGAAACCGAAAGGAAAACGGATCCCGATGTCGCCGAAGCCGATCTCCGCACCGATACGTTTCTCGATCCTCGGAACAACGAGTGCCATGAGCCGATCGCGCGTAAGTATGAGCCTCAGCGCCACGCTCGCAACGACAATCAATCCTACGATCACACAAAGAGCAATGAACAGGGTTCGCGTTCTATTCGTCATAACATTCACCTCGCAATAAAGCCTCGCCAATACTGTATCCCAAGGGGAACGGGAGTTCAACCGGCAATGGGACCCATGAATCCCTTCGGTCTTCGGGCATGGATTCAATGAAATCCTTTGGCCTTGCTTTGAAGGAATCACTCCCATACAATACACCGAAAAATCCGGCAACTGCAAGTGCGCCGAATATTCGAATTACACCAATACGCAGAAAAGGTACCGGAATTTTTCGAAATTCGTCACGAGCGAAAGGAACAATCATGCATAAGCGTGCGCCCATAATGCTGATTATCGCGTTTGCTCTTCTCGCGTTTCATTCGTCCGCGCATGCGATTACCGGACGGTTGATGCGCTACCCCGACATTCACGGTGAAACGGTGATCTTTACCTACGAGGACGACCTGTGGTCGGTATCGGTGCATGGGGGGGCGTCGGTCAGGCTTACATCCCATCCCGGCATGGAAACATTCGCCTCCTTCTCTCCCGATGGCGAGTGGATAGCATTTACGGGGAGCTACGACGGCGGATTCGATGTCTACATCATACCGGCTGCGGGCGGAGAGCCGAAACGGCTCACATTTCACCCGGCCTACGATCGCGTTGTCGGATGGACACACGACGGCGCGAGCGTCATCTTCGTCTCCACCAGGGAACTCTATAACGAGCTCTTCAGTGTACGCATCGTGGGAGGGTATCCCGAGAAGCTCATGCTCGATCGCGTTTCCTACGCCTCCCTCTCTCCAAACGGCAGGAAAGCGGCTATAAACCGCTTCAGTACCGATCGGATGAACTGGAAAGGCTACAAGGGGGGCACGCAGCAGGATATCTGGATAGCGGATCTCAATGGAAAACGGTTCGAAAAGATTACCGACTGGGAGGGATATGACAATTTTCCGATGTGGCGCGGGGGGCAGATCTACTTCAACTCCGACCGTAAAGACGGGCGAATGAATCTCTATGTTTACGATATCGAGAGCGGAAATACGAATCGGTGCACGGAACACAAGGAGTGGGACGTCGAGTTTCCCGCGCTCGGCAACGACATGATCGTATACGGCTGCGAGGGATACCTCTGGATATATGATATCCTTGCAGCCTCCTCGAAGCGTCTCGAGATCGAGATACCGTCCGACCGCTGGCAGATGAGGGACATGTATATCAGCCCCGCCGGGTATCTTCAGGATATCGGCCTCGGCCCCACGGGGAAGAAGTGCGTCGTCCAGGCGCGCGGCGACATCTATATCCTCGACACGAAAAAAAAGCGTGCGGTAAATATTACGAGAACACCGGGATCACGAGAGCTCTATCCGGCCCTCTCTCCCGGCGGGGATACGCTTGCATTCTTCTCCGATCGCAGCGGCGAATACGAGCTCTACATCACGGAAACGAAGCCCGGTGGTGATTGGACCAGGATAACCTCGGGAATAAAGACGTATTACTATCACTGTCTCTGGTCTCCGAACGGCAAAAAGATCCTCTTTGGCGACAAGGACTACACGTTATACGTCGCCGACATCGAATCGAAAACGGTCACGAAGATCGACCGGGGCCGGCATCTAAAGGATAACGAAATCTTCTGGGAGACAAGCGACTACTCGTGGTCTCCCGATAGCAGATGGATCGCATATTCAAAAGTCGACGGAAACCTCAATAACAGTGTTTTTCTCTACAGTCTCGAAACGAGCGAGAGCATTCGAATAACAAACGACCGGTTCAATGATTACAGCACCGCATTCGGCGCCGGCGGAAAGCACATATACTTTCTGAGCCTGAGAAACTTCACGCCGGAACTCGACTGGTTCATGGACAACAACATCAATACCGATATGTCACGCGTAATGGTTGTGCAGCTTCGCGAGGGAGAAAGACCTCCCTTCGACGAAACAGAGCATGAAGAAGAAAAGGAGAATTCGGACGCCGACTCGACAAAAGCGACGGCCGGCGATTCCGTTATCATCGATTTCGATGGAATAGAGAACCGCATCTACACCGTGCCGATCGCTCCGGGAACGTACAGGATGCTCTCGACATACAAAGGCCATGTGACGTACCTCTCACGCTCCGGCTTCGGATTCCCGAGTTTCGATGAGTTTCTCAATCCCAAGAGCGTTGCCTATTACGACCTCCATGCCTTCGATATCAAGGAGAAGAAGGACAAAGTCCTGATCAGCGGGATCGGCTTCTATGCGCTTTCGGGCGACGGCGAAAAGGCGGCCTACATGAGTGCGGGCCTCGCCGGTGTCGTAAAAACGGGTGAGACTTCAACCATTGGTGACGGCATGCTCCAATGGGGCGGATTGAAGCAGAAAATCGATGTCTTCGAGGAATACCCGCAGATTTTCCGCGACGTGTGGCGACAGATACGGGACTTCTTCTACGATCCCGATATCCACGGAAAAGACTGGCAGGCCGTCTATCGAAAGTACGAAGAGCTCATCCCCTCGGTGGCGACCCGCGCCGATATGAACTATATCATCGGTCACATGATCGGCGAGCTCACCGCCTCCCACGAGTACATCGTCGGACGCGGCGGCCCTCCCCGCACCTTTTACTTCCGGGTCAACGTGGGACTCCTCGGGGCCGATCTCGTCCCCGATCCCGTGAGCGGCCGCTACGTCTTCGAGCACATCATCAGTGGCTCGAGCTGGAACGAGGATTATCAGAATCCGCTGCTCGCACCCCATATCGACATCAACGAGGGTGATTATCTCATCGCTATCGACGACCGCGAGATACGCGCCGACGAAAACTATCTCAAATACCTGGAAAACAGAAGCGGCAAGGAGATCCGAATAACCGTAAGCTCCATCCCCGACGTCGAAGATACGCGCACCTTCCGGATCAAGACGCTCTATACGGAGCAGGCACTGCGATACCACGAGTGGATAGAGAACAACTACCGAAAGGTCCTGGACGAAACCGACGGGAGGGTCGGTTACATGCATCTCGCCGACATGATGGACTTCGGCATCGAGCAGTTCGAACAGGGATTCAGGGCGGAACGGTACAGGGATGGTCTCATCATTGATGTGCGCGAGAACGGCGGCGGTTTTGTTTCGTGGTTTCTCGTGGACAAGCTCGAGCGAAAACTCAGTTTCCTCACGGCAACCCGCGATTTCGAACCGATGCGTTATCCCCACGCCGTTCACCGGGGCCCTATCGTCGTAATCTGCAACGAGGGAACGGCAAGCGACGGAGAAGTCTTCACGCAGCATTTCAAGGATCTCGGACTCGGAACGGTCATCGGGAAACCGACGTGGGGCGGGCTCATCGGCATCATCAACATAATCCCGTTGACCGACGGCGGCATGGTGACGCAGTCGAACGTCGGTTTTGCAAATCTCGAAGGCGAGTGGATCGTCGAAAATAGGGGAGTGCTCCCCGATATTCTCGTCGAGAACGATCCGGCGGACATGCTCAAGGGTGAAGACACGCAGCTCGAGGAAGCGATAAAACTCATCATGAAGCAGCTCAGAGAGAGCCCGCCACGCGACCTCGTGCCACCGGCGTTTCCAAAAAAATAGGCTTTGGAAAGGGAAACAATGAACGAAAACAGTTCGATTCAACTCCCGGAAAACGCGTTCAGGGAGCTCGAACCGGGAGAGGCCTACCATCCGGTGATACCGGCTGACGCTAACATACCGGAATCGACGGTTCGGTCATTCATCATCGGCTTCGCCATGAACATCATCTTCTCGATGTCCGCCGCATACATTGCGCTCAAACTCGGGCAGGGCATCGAGACCGCGATCCCGATAGCGATACTCGCCGTAGGGCTTTCCGCGGTCTTCAAGAGGCGCAGCACGCTACTCGAGAACGTCAACATCATGGCGTTCGGCGCCACCTCGGGAATCATCGTCGGCGGCGCCGTATTCACCCTTCCCGCCCTTTTCATACTCGAAATCGATCATCTCACGAGTCTCTTCCAGCTTTTCCTCGTTGCCTTTTTCGGCGCGTCCCTCGGTGTTCTCTTTCTCATTCCATTCCGTCGCTACTTCGTCGAGGACATGCACGGCAAACTTCCCTTCCCGGAAGCGACGGCGACGACGGAGATACTCATCACCGGCGAGAAAGGCGGAGAACAGGCACGGATTCTCGTCATCGCCATGATCGTCGGGGGCATCTATGATTTCCTGATCATCTCGCTGCGTCTCTGGCGGGAAAGCTTCACGACGGCGCTCATCGAGCCCCTGGGCATGCTCACGGACAAGGTCAAGCTCGTTTTCAGCATGAATACGAGCGCCGCCATTGCCGGCCTCGGGTATATCATCGGCGTGCGGTATGCGACCATCATTTTCGCCGGTTCGATGCTCTCGTGGTTCGTGCTCGTTCCGCTCTTTGCATATCTCGGCTACGATACGGCGCTCGTTCCCGAGCCGGGCGGCGGCACACAGATCATGGCGAGCGCCGACGATATCTTCTTCGAGCAGGTACGCTACATCGGCATCGGCGGCATCTTCATCGCCGGATTGATAGGGATAATCAAGCTCTCGCCCGTGATCATCCAGGCGCTGAGCAAGGGGATGCGCGACCTGCTCGCGTCACGCAGAGCGCATGTCGATGAGGTGTCTCTCAAACGGACCGACCGCGATATTTCGATGTCCCTTGTCGTCGGGATGCAGTTGGTGGTCATCGTGCTCCTCTGGATCTATTTCAGATTCTCCGTTCTCGGGGGGCAGGATAATGCTACACTGCTCAGTTTTCTCGCGCTTGCCGTGACGGTTGTCATATCCTTTCTCTTTGCGAGCGTCTCGGCGAGGGCGGTGGCGATGATAGGCGTAACGCCGATCTCCGGTATGACGCTTATGACACTCGTCGTTACCGCGCTGATAATGGCTCGAGCGGGTCTTACCGGACCATACGGCATGCTCGCCACGCTGCTCGTGGGCGGCGTCGTATGCACGGCTCTCTCGACGACCGCCACCCTCGTCACGGAGTTCAAGGCCGGGTACTGGCTCGGCGCGACGCCGCGCAAGATTCAGTGGGCGAACATCGCGGGCTCGGCGGTCGCCGCGGTCGTGGTGAGCCTCGTTATTGTTCTTCTGAGCAAGGTCTACGGCTTTGCGCCGGGACCGGATCACCCTAACCCCCTGCCCGCCCCTCAGCCGAACGCCATGGCGGCGGTGATCAAGAGCCTCATGGTCTCCGCCGAGACCCCCTGGATGCTCTATATGACGGGCGGCGTCATTGCAATCATCGTGGAGATCCTCGGAATCTCCGGTCTCGCGTTCGCCCTCGGGATGTACATTCAGATCGAGCTCAACGCGCCTATCCTCGCCGGCGCAATCGTCGCCTGGTTTGTGAAACGGGGAGCGCGGACGGCGGATGAATCGTACCGGGACCGGGGTACGCTCATCGCCTCGGGCCTCATTGCGGGGGGTGCCTTGATCGGCGTTATTTCCTCGATTTTCAAATGGATGGAGGCACAGGTAGGAAGGACGATCATTCCCGATATCGGCAATGTGGGTGCGATCGGCAACTGGATAGGGCTCATCGCCTTCGCGGCCCTCTGCGCGGCGATCTACGTCACGGCCCGGGGCCGTAAGGCATCCGTCTCGTAAGAGCGGAGAAAAGTGACGAGAATTTTACCGCCGGCGCCGGCGGTAAAAAAAAGTTGCCACTCTATTTCAACGGTCCCTTGAGGAGCCTGATATCATCGATCCAGACGGTGCCCTTCCCGTCGATAACGAGGTTGAGCTTCACGTTGTCGGGATTCTCTCCCTTGCGGCAGAAGAAGGGAATCTCCTCGGTCGTCCAGTCGACGGTGCCTGATATCGGCCGATCGAGCCCCCGCGAGAACGCTTCACCCCGGCCGGGGAAGCGGCACCACATTTCGAGATATGCCCGGCCCTCGAGATTCTCTGCTCTCAGCCTGGCGCGGTATATGAGCCTCGCATTCTCTATGTCGATATCACCCGTTTCGAATAGCCGTATCGTCGTTGTCCCGCCGCCGATCGCTTCGATGCGCAGGGAACCGTTGCCGTCGCTCGAAACTTCAGTATCTATCTCCACTCCCGACTGCGTGACGAGCCCCTCCAACGAATCGAGCGGATAGCTTTCGAGCTCTGTTATCTGCTCCGATGTATTCGAACAGCCAATCAAACCGAACATGAAAATTACAAAGAGCAAAAGAGCGAATTCCTGTTTCATTCGCCTGCCTCCTCCTTGAAAATGGTGATAGCCCTGCGAATCGCATCCCTTACGCGCATGGCCTCCTCATCGTCGCGGTATGGATGCCTCGGCCAGAAGAACCCCTTGAGACCGTCTCCCCTGCGTCTCGGCACGACATGAACATGCATGTGAGGCACACTCTGGCTGACGCGATTGTTGATCGCCACAAAGCAACCCTCCGCCTCCATGCCCCGCTCGACCGCCCCTGCAACCAGCTGGACCTTCGAAAAAAACGGAGCAAGAAGCCGGGAGGGAAGATCGACTATCGTCTCGAAATGCTCCTTCGGAACGACAAGACAATGTCCGGGAAAGAGCGGACGGCGGTCGAGGAAAGCGATCGTCGTATCATCCTCGAATACGACATGACTCTCCGCGCCCCGAATGATGTGGCAGAACACGCAAATCTCCGGCACGTTTCCCCCCTGTTGCTGCCTCACGCTTACTCACACAAACGGTAACCGTCATGATGATATCTGAAATGACTATGGTCACGGTTACTCGAAATCCTGCTGACTATAGCGAATAGGGATACGAGCTTTCTACTGTTTTCTGACCGGTCTTTTTATGCTATATTATATACACAAAACACTAACCGCGAATAAAGGTTATCATGACCAGCATCCACTCGATCACATCGCCCGTTAATCCCAATAGAATTCAACCATCGGCACTGCAGGTAGAATACGAATGCATAACGGCGCTGAAATCCGTCCAGCGGGAAAGGAGCATTCCTTGAGAAAGCTGCACATCGTTATCACAGTCATCCTCGCCATTATCACGGTCACCGGCTCGATGGAGGCCGCCCAAACCAAGCTCAACAACAGGCTCAAGCTCCTGCGCGCGCTACGGGATGAATCCACGGTGCGATCGAACCTTTCCGGCACGGCGAGAAGCGCCGCGGAGGCCGAAAAAGCGGTCGTTACGGTCAAGTTCGATCATGTGCTCACCCCCGGCGAGATCGAAATGTATCGGGGGATGGGTGTTTCCTTCTACGAGATCGACGGGGAGCCGGCGAGGACACGCTCGATCTATCCCGCGCGGATCCCATGGTCCATCCTCGATGCCGTTTCGGAGCGTATCGAGGTGCTTCGCATCGAAGGAAACTGGCACCCCGCCATCTACCCGCTCCTCGATGTGAGCGCTCACGAGATCGAAGCGGATTCCGTCTGGAGCTACACCGATCCGATGGGTTACCCGCTCACGGGGAAAGGAATGCGAATCGCCGATTTTGATACGGGCATAGATGTATTTCACCCCTCGTTCTTCTTTGCCGACGGCGACACGTTCGACTGGATAGACCGGGACGGTTTCGGCTTCTTCGTTCCCGGCTACGATGCCGTCGATCTCAATCGAAACGGCACGTACGATGCGGGCGAGCTCCTCGATTACTTCGACGGCTGGATATACGATCCGGCGCACGTGTGGGGTTCAGGGGCCCCGAGCAACTACAACAACGGTTTTCAGGCGTACTGGGACTGGCTCTACAACGACGCCAACGGCAGCGCAGCCCGCGACTACGGAACGGGAGCGGGATACACCGAGAGCGATCCCACATTCGGCGAACCTCTTTTCATAGTCCTCGATGACAATGGCAACGGCGCTCTCGAGCCGGGCGAAAAGCTCGTCGCATTGAACACATCGAAGATCTACGCAACGATGAATGCAAATGAGATCGAGCGGCTGCGGGGCATCGATCTGATCAATTCCGATCCGGACGATTACGGCCACGGAACGCCTGTTTCGGGCATCCTCGCGGGCGGCACGCCCGGCTATCACCGGTTTGCCGGCATTGCCCCCGACGCCGAAATCCTCATGGGATATTTTTTCTCCGACATCCCGATCTCGCTGCTGATCCCCTGGGCCCGCTCGAGGGGCGCGGATGTCATGCTCTACGAATTCGGCGGTTTCATCTATGACTACCTCGACGGCTCATCGCTCGAAGAAGAGCTGATCTCGATAGAGAATGAAACTATCATACAGATCACCCCATCGGGCAACCTCGGCAGGGGAAACAAGCACGCGCTCGCGACGATCGCCGCAATCGACTCCGTCGTCCTGACAGTCACCGTACCCACGTACGGCGGGAATCCGATAGATTACCTCTACGGCACCACCCTCTGGCGCACCGATATCAACGACCTTACCTTCAGGCTGCGAAGCCCGGTGGGCGGACAGATAATCGTGACCGGCGATAATCAGTATGTCGACAACTACTACGTCTGGAGCGATACATCGACGAGCCCGCGGGGAACGTATGAGTTCGATCTATACGTATGGAAGAACACCAACGCGAACTGCCTCGGGACGTGGGAACTGACCGTCACCAACAGCACCTTCACAGAGATCGAGATAATCAGCAACATCGCCGACGAACGCTCGTCCTGGGCGGGCGGCGCGGAGTTCACGAACTACGCGACCGACGAACGAAACGTCACCTGGCCCGCCACGGCGGACAGCTCGTTCTGCAACGGCTCGTACTCGACCCGCGGTTTTGAAGGCTACAACGGCGTCGGCCTCGGCACGATTCAAGTGGGTGAGATAAGCGCATTCAGCGGCCGGGGGGAACGAATCGACGGCAAGCACCTTCTCGACATCTGCTCCCCCGGCAACTACGACGTCTACTCGACGCGGACCCATCAGGACGGAAGCGGCTACCCCAACGGCTCGTACCGCCAGTTCAGCGGGACGAGCGCCGCGGGACCGCACGTCGCGGCCGCAGCCGCTATCGTCCAGCAGGCATTCCCGTTCGCCGCGATGCCGGAAGTGGAGTACCTGCTCACCTCTCACGCGGCCACAGACGGGCACACGGGGGATGTCTACAACGATACGTGGGGATACGGGAAGCTCAGGATCCTCGGAGCCGCCGGCATCGCAACCGCGGTGGAGGATATGGCGTCCGGCGCGCAGCCGCCGAAGCTGCTCCTCGATCAGAACTACCCGAATCCCTTCAACCCGACGACCTGGATACCTTTCTATCTCCCGGCCGACGGGCATGTCGGCATCAGGATATACAACGTAAAGGGAGAGCTGGTGAAAATCCTCAGGGACACATGGATGAACGGCGGCGCGCACAGCGTTCTCTGGAACGGCACTGACGGGAAGGGACGCCCCTCCGCATCCGGGCTCTACTTCTGCACCCTGAAATTCGCCGGCGAAACACAGACGGGAAAATTGCTTCTCCTGCGATAGCGCCGGCGGGGAGTTTTCCACGCCCGGTCGACTCCCGGTCAATTAAATCCTTCCAAAAAGGAATGGATTCTGTTATAATGCATGCAGTTAATAATCGACGAAGTACAAAAACGGCCCTCGAGCCAATCCGAGTGAAATGCCGCCCCTGATCGGCCCGAATCACCGGACTGCTTCAACAAACCCTTGCAGGATGAAACTGACTCCCACACTCATCTTTTTTTTATCCCTGTTATTGCTCTTCACATCAGATGTGCTCTGCGCTGGTGAGATCAGCGTTACGTACCGTTTCGAAGGACCGCGTGTCGTTGACATGGGCGGGGGATTCTCGCGGATCGAATTCGATCAAACGGTGCAGGCCGGCAAGCCCGGCGAACCGACCTTCCCCTTCCGCGGCGCGCAGATCCTCCTGCCGCCCGGCGAGATGGTTTCAGGCGTCACAATCGATCGCAAAGGCTGGAGAGTGATCGGCGGAGAACACAAGCTCCACCCGAAACAATACACCGTTCCCGGCCTCGAGCGTGATGGACGCGGAAACGGTTTCCTTATCAAGCATGAAACCTACGAGATCGACAGCTGGATCCATCCGCCCGCATCAAAATTCTCCACTCACTACTTGAGAGGCCACGCGATCGCAGTTGGTTCATTCTGTCCCGTCGGCTTCCTTCCAGCCGCCCGGGAGGTCGGGTATTTCAGTGAGGTTGTCGTCAGAATCGAAACATACGCCGCAGGGAGCTTCGTTGACGCCGCCAAGCTCCTCAGGTCGGATCAAGACACGCGCTCGCGCATAGAGCGCCTCGTCGACAATCCGCTTTCCGTGCAATCCTACCCGCGCGACCTGCTCCAATCACCCGAAGATTCGTACGAGTACCTCATCATCACGAAAGAAGGTTTCGCCGACGATTTCATCCCGCTGAGAGACTTTTACACGAGAAGGGGAATGCGAGCACAAATCATGACGGTCGAGGAGATCGAGACCGGATACAGCGGCACAGACACGGCGGAAAAGATCAGAAATGCCATTATCCATGAATATACGACACACGACATCACGCACGTGCTCCTCGGGGGCGATGGAGACGGCCCGCCGGCCGATCCGAAGATCGTGCCCTATCGCGGTCTCTACTGCATCGTCCAGTCATCCGTTCTATACGAGGACGACAATATCCCGGCCGATTGCTACTTCGCCGGTCTCGATGGGACCTGGAACGGCGACGAGGACAGCCTCTGGGGCGAACCCGGCGAGGAGGATTTCTACTCCGAGATCGCCGTCGGCAGAGCATGTGTCGATTCGCCTGAAGAGATCGCCAATTTTATCAACAAGACAATGATGTACCAGCAGCAGCCGGTGGAAAGCCAGGCGCGCGCGGCCCTCATGCTCGGCGAGCACCTCTGGAGCAGCCCCCTGACATACGGCGGCGACGAGATGGATCAGCTCATCGGCACATGCACCGCCTATGGATTCACCACGACGGGCATCCCGGGCGACTACGATATCACGAAATACTACGATCGTGACTTGGGCTCGTGGAGCAAGACGATCGTCATCGACGCCATCAACGCGGGAACGAACTGGGTGTCGCATGCGGGTCATTCGAACCATAGCTATGTAATGAGGCTCGTTCGAAGTGATATAACAGATGTCACTTTCTCGAACGACGGTGATTTTGAAAACTTCCCGCTCATATACACCTACGGATGTTATGCGGGCTCCTTCGACAACCGCGGCACGAGCGTCTATGACACGGAAGACTGCATCGGTGAAATGATGGTATCGATCGCTCACTGTGCGGCGGCAATCCTCTGCAATTCCCGCTACGGATGGTTCACCGAAGGGACGACAAACGGGCCCTCGCACCACTTTCAGCGGGAATTCTTCGACGCGATGTTCACGGAAGGAATTACGTCGCTCGGCGCGGCCAACGAGCGATCGAAGGATGAAACCGCCCCCTTCATCGACCTGCCCGGCGAGTACGAACCCGGCGCCCACCGATGGTGCTTCTACGCGCTGAATCTCATCGGGGATCCCGTTCTCGACGGATGGACGGATGCGCCCGAATCACTCGACGTGGATCATGGCTCGTCCATTATGAGGGGTGACACAATCTTCGAGATCGATACGGGCGTAGGGGGCGCCGTAGCCTCACTGTACCGCCATGGCGTTTGCTACGGCCGGGGAACGGCAGACGGCACGGGGCACATCGATCTCTGCATATTTCCGGGATGTCCCGATTCGATTCCCTCGGTCGAGCTCAATGTCTGTGCCCACAACCGATACACGTACCGCGATTCGGTCTTTTTCACCGAAACTTCGAGCGCCGAATTAACACCCCACACGGTGACGCTCGAGCAGAATGTGCCTAATCCGTTCAATCCATCCACACAGATACGGTTCACGCTCGCCGCCGGGCACGGTGTCGACGTGAGGATCTACGACGTGGCGGGGCGCGAGGTGGATCGATTCGGGAACGAGTATTCCAAACCGGGGCGCTATACGATAAACTGGCGCCCGGAGAACCTCCCGAGCGGCGTCTACTTCTGCGTCCTCAGAGCCGGGAACATCATACGCACGCGCAAGATGGTCCTGATCCGATAGTGATTTCTCCCGATCACGATTTTTTCACCTGCCCACGAAAAAATCGGAACATTTGCGCTCCTTTTTCGTAACACTAAATGACCCCACCCTCTTCCCCCCATCATTTCGAAGAGGGTTTTTCTTTAGCCTAAATGCTGAAACATTTCTATGCTCTAACGAGTATATAGAATTGAAAGGAATGGAAATCGCGGGGATGGGTGACGAAAGCGGGATATCCATCCATTCCTTTCAATTCAGATAAATTGAGCCCAATGAGCGCCGGACAAGCTATAAATTGAGCCCAATGAGCGCCGGACAGGCTATGAATATGAAAAATCGCTAAAGGCCCAGGATCAGCTGGATATGAACAAGGTCATTGCACTCGCTGCCACTACCGTAATCATCATCGGCGCTTTTCTAACGTCAATGCCGGAATCCGCGAACGCCGCCCAGGACTCGATCGCTTGCGAGCTTCCCGACACATTCAAGGTCATTCGTGCCATAAGAACCACGAACGGGCATGTGAAAATCGACGGCCATCTCGATGAATCGGATTGGAAACGGACGCCTGCAGCGAGTGGATTCATACAGAACGAGCCCCACGACGGCGAACCGGCAACCGAGAGAACCGACGTGTGGATAATCTACGACGATGAGGCGATATACGTCGGTATCAAGGCCTACGATTCCAAGCCGGACCAGATCACAGGCCGCCTCACGCGCAGGGACGGCCACACGCCCTCGGACTGGATCCACATCGGATTCGACAGCTACAACGACAAGAGAACGGCATTCGGTTTTTCCGTAAATCCCGTCGGCGTAAAGCAGGATCGCATCTGGTACAACGATACTGAGGAGGACGAGAACTGGAACGCCGTCTGGGATGTCGCCACCTCTATCGAAAACGACGGATGGACCGCCGAGTTTCGCATCCCCTTCAGCCAGCTTCGCTACTCCAATAACGGGAAGGGAAATTCATGGGGGTTCAACGTTGGCCGTGAAATCCTGCGTAACAACGAGACGAGCCTCTGGAATCCTGTGCCGCGAGACTGCAACCAACTCGTTTCACGCTTCGGCAGGCTCGAGGGTATCGACGACCTTCCACAAGCAAGACATCTCGAAATCCTGCCATATGTGGTAGGAAAGGTAGACGTATATGGAGATCCCGACGAAGCGGATCCGTTCCGCAACGATGCCGTCTGGGATCCGCGTCTCGGCGCCGACGCCAAGTACAGGCTGACGAGCAATCTCACGCTCGACATGACGATAAATCCCGACTTCGGGCAGGTGGAGCAGGACCCTTCCGAATTCAACCTCACCGCCTTCGAGACATACTTCGAGGAAAGGCGCCCCTTCTTCATCGAGGGGGCGAATCTGTTCCAGTACCGCCTGATGTTCGGTGACGACAACATAGAGCAGCTCTTTTACTCGCGCCGCGTAGGCAGGAGGCCGCAATTCTACGCCCTCGATTCCGGGCGGTGGGAAAATACGGACGATTTCTACGAAAATACGCCCCTCTTCACGAAGATACTCGGAGCCGCCAAGGTTACGGGCAGAACAGCGGGAGGGTGGTCCATTGCCGTCATGGACGCGCTGACCGACAAGGAAAAAGCCACGGTCGCTTCGCCGGACGGGAACCGGCACGGCATCATCGTCGAGCCGATGACGAACTATTTCGTCGGGCGAACCCAGAAGGATTTCAACAACGGCCGCAGCACCTTCGGCGGCATCGTCACCCACGTCTTGAGAGACATTCCAACCGAGGATTTCCAGTATCTCAACAGAACGGCACTCACCGGCGGGATCGATTTCTCGCACCGCTGGCACAACGACGATTACTCCATAACGGCGAATTTCATGGGAAGCCATATACGCGGAAGCGAGGAAGCGATGCTCGAGGCGCAGACCTCCTCGGCGAGATACTATCAACGGCCCGACGCTCCACACCTCAGCGTCGACTCGACGCTCACACACATGGAAGGTTTCGCGATGAATTTCTGGGGCGGAAAATTCACCGGACACTGGCGGTACGGTCTCGGCCTGCTCAGCCGGAGCCCCGGATTCGAGGTGAATGACATCGGATTCATGCGGTATTCGGACGCAAACCTCGGCGCGATCTGGATCGGCTACCGTGAGTGGGAACCGGGTCGAATCGTGCGCGAATGGAATCTCAACGGCAATATCTGGAACGGCTGGAACTACGGCGGCGAACAGTTCGGTCTCGGCGGGAACATCAACGGTTATATGCAATTTACCAATTTCTGGGGACTCTACAGCGGGGTAAACAGAAATCAGGAGCACCAGGACAACGGCATCCTGAGAGGCGGTCCGGCGCTTATCGTTCCCGGCGCCACCGCCGGCTGGCACGGATTCCACAGTGACAGGAGAAAATCGATCTCATTCGGTTACAATGGATTCATACGGATAAGCGACGAGGGATGGCGGAGCAACTCATACTCACCACACATAACGATACGGCCGTCGGGGCGCTTCGACTTCTCGCTCTATCCTTCCTACAGCAAGATCGAAAACGATCTCCAGTACGTCGACGAGATCGACGGCCGGTATATACTCGGCAACCTCAAGATGGACGAAGTGGCCATCACACTGCGCATGAATCTGACTATGACACGCAACCTGAGCATTCAGTTCTACGGCATGCCGTACATTGCGGCGGGGAGATACAGCCATTTCAAGGAGGTCGTCGCGCCGCGCGCGGATAATTATGAAGACCGCTTCGCGCCCTTTGATTACCTCCAGTACGATAATCCCGACTTCAATTTCAAGCAGTTCAATTCGAACCTTGTTTTCCGCTGGGAATACAGCCCGGGATCGACGATCTATTTCGTCTGGTCGCGGGGTGCTACGGATTACGAGGAGGAGCACGGAGAGTTTGACTTCAACAGGGACATGAACAACCTCTTCTCCACCGCGGGCGACAACACGTTTCTCGTAAAGATCAACAAGTGGTTCAGTCTCTAGGCGATTCTCACTTCCAGATCTCTTCTATCATCGTTATCAAGGTATTGCGTATCAATTTCTTTTCAGAAAACGATCTCACAAAATCAAAAGCATTGTCCGCGATTGTTTCATAGAGGTCTCGATCGGCCGACAATCGGTCGAGCGCCTCGCCAATCTTATCAGGAGATCTAATGGGAACGAGAATGCCTCTCACGCCGTTTTCAACCAGTTCCGGGAGGGAGCGCCACTCCGTCGTCACGACCGGAACTCCCGCCGCGAAGGCCTCGAGAATTACCGTCGGGTAACCCTCTCCGCCATGATACGTCGGAAGCAGGAAAGCATCATACCGGCCGATAGCATCGATTACCGAGCCCGGCTCTATCACTCCCTCGTACCGGACATTTTCCTGTTTCGAAATACCGTCGAGAAAGAGCTCCCGGTCGCGGTCCACGATCTGTCCGTAGAAATCACAGCGGAGATCGTTCCTGCCCCGCAGCGCTTCGATGATGTCGAAAATACCTTTTTCCCGCTTCACCTGGCCGACAAAAATACAGTTGCCTGCAAACAGTTTTCGCGTGCGGTGCTCATGGAACACGCCATCCGGCAAGTAGTTGGGAAATCGAATCACTCTCTTCGCAGACAGCCCGGCATCATGGATCAGCCAATCAGCGAAGGCATTTGTTTGGGCCAGTACATATGCAACCTTGTCGAGATGAGACGTGACAAACGTTCTCCGTGATCTCCCGCATTCCTCTATTCTCTGCACGAGTGAGGTCCCGAACAATCTGACAATGAGGGGCTTTCTGAACAATCTGCACAGAAGAATGATCGCGAGACCCGCCGTCAAAACAAATCTGCTGTTCGCCAGTAACAGCACCGCATCGGCACGAGGGAGCTTTACGAAAACATTCGACAAGATTCTTGCCCCACGCAGCACATCACCCGCCGACAACTTCTCTTCATAGAGCCTCACCCTGTCCCCGGCGGAGGTATTAACCCGTGAAACCGCGATATTGCTCTCAGCCCAAAATCGACTTCTGAAAAGGTTGAGGGTCGCAACCGTATCACCGCCTATAGGAGGCGGAAAGGGTCCGATGAGCAAAATGCGTCTTTTCCTATTCCGTGATGTCATGTAGCACTCGATAAACGGGAACGCCATGGATCAGCTTCGTGATTTTACCGCATCATTTTCGATCAATACAACCGAAAAGGCTACGGTAACGTGGTGTATTATTTGGAATATCGCAGTTGGAATCGCGCATCATGTCATTCACCTTATCTATTCCTATTCCCACGGACCGTCATTTACCGTCTTGACAGAAAAACGCTCCCATGATAAACTTGTTTTGTAATCAAAGATTACTCTCTCTCCTCTTCTGATTCTCTGCACACAGTATTCGCATATGATCTAAATCCGCTTGTCACGTTTGTGACCACTCTTACAATAAGATCAAGGAATAAAATATGCGTTACGTAAGTTTCGTTATTGCGGTATTTGTTTTACTACTTGCGGCTGTCCCTGCGTTCTCCGCGAGCGATACGCGTGCACAATTCCATGAATGGGCATTGAAGAAAGGCGAAGGCTTCGATACCGACTGGAATGATAAAATCGTCAAGAAGCAGCGAGCTGATCTCGATAAACGCTGGAATAAGATAGCCATCTCAAAGGAATCCAAACCACGCTCCGGCCGGGGCTCGAGCTCGAGTTACAAAAGAGCGGGCACCTCGCGAACGTACGGCAGCCATCCGCAATCCGGCGGGAGCCAGCGGCCGGTTTCCGGCTCAGGATTTATTCACAAGAGTAATCATAGGTTCCTGCCGTTGAGCACGAAACCGCGGAACGGCCCGAGCCGTGGGACGAGTTCCCTGAGAAATCCTGCACGGACGAGCAGGGGATTCGCTCGTGATGGTCGACGAGGCCTTAGGGCGAGCACCAGGATACGGAATATATTCGGTCAGAACAGAGGCGTCAGCCGTCCGAGAGTCAAATCTCCAGGCCGCCTGTCCCAATTCAAGCGGCGGGGAAGAAGTTTTTCGAGACCGAGTACCAGGGCGAGCAGACCGAGACGTTCCAGATGATGTGATACCTCCGGCATTCGATAACAACCAGCGCGATGGGGGGAAGCCAAAAGGCAGGGGATGCGTCCCCTGCCTTCCCCTTTGTCCTCCAACATCCCCGCAGCCGCTTGCCTCCTCCCGAGATAAATACTTCGTGTGGCGGCCCGAAAGAATCTACCGTATCTTGAAGATCTTTCTCGAACGGTCGACTCCGCCGGCTTGAACGCGAAGGAAATAGACGCCGCTCACCGCCTCCCGTCCCCGATCATCTCTTCCATCCCAATGAAAAACGTGGTGCCCACGATCGCCGGTGCCCCTGAAAACCGTTCTGATCCGTTTTCCCTCTATATTGAAGAATGCTATCGTGAGCGCAACGTTCCTATCGAGCCGCAGGGAAAATGATGTCTCAGAGCCGAATGGATTTGGATACGGATCGAAGACATACCCGGGGAAGGGAGTATCAGGCGGCGGGATCTGCACCCCGCGCTCCACAATTTCGTCGACATTCAGATGGCCGCTCGGTGAAGCATCGATCACCTTGATATACACCATCCGTCCGTAAAGCGTATCCATCCGCCAGACGCGCGGTACGAGGCTCTCGCTATCGGTTCCCGTTTCGCGGCACAGGACGCGATGGTCCCTCGAATCGCAGACGGCGAGAAAGAGACGGCCGGTGTCTTCTCCCCCACCGATCAAAAAAGCGATCTCCCTGCCGGTGACGGTGAAATCACGCGTCCTAATCCCTCCCACCGCTTCGTCACCAACGAGCCCGCCCTCGACGGTCGGCGTCAGGGGGCCCCTGAAGCGTTCCCTCGTTCCGATCCACGAATTGCCAGCGAATCCCACCTCCACAACCTCTCCCCTGAAACTCGGATTTTCGCCGAAGGTGGGCTGATAAGCGAATGCCGAGTCGGTCGCGAAAATTTCGAAGCCGGTTTCACCAAAAAGCGGATCGGGATCATCGAGCCAGAGCGGCGACCAGTCATCCCAGAGCGTATTATCCTCACCGATGCGCGGGTATCCATCCGCGCCCCACAGAAGTGAATCCACCTTTACGGCATTCTTGAGCCGGTCGGGAGCGCGGTAGCTCATATGACGCGAGATGAGGGTATTCGGCGCATCGCCGAATATCTCCTGGGCCTGACCGAGTGCGATTACTCTTCTGTCGTTCTTTTGCCACGGTCCAAACGGAGATGACGACCGAATCACCGAGACACCGAGAACACCATGCTCGTTGAAAAAGAGATACCACCAGCCGGCATGCTCGATCAGCTGAACCGACTCGAGCACCGCGTCCGAATCGTTGACGAATATCGGTCCGAGATCGGTCCATGTGACACCATCGGTAGAGACCGCATGATCAATGGCGCCGTGTCCATCTCTCGTCGAAACCGTATGCAGCACATGGAGCGTGTCGCCGAAGACGAAGATATCGGGATCCCTGCAGTTCGACCAGCGTCCCTCGGCCCAGCTGAATAAAATCGTATCCGGCCTGTAGACGGGATTGTGCGAACAGGAATGCCAATCGAACAGATCCGGACTCTCGGCGATTCCCATCTGCTGAACGACGTTCGAATCGACACCGGTGTAGTACATCCGGTAATGAGCGCCGGTTCGAATGATATCGGGTGCCCAGATGTTCTGCTCGTCCCATTTACCGGTTCCGATATCGAGAACGTCCGGATGACGCTTCCAACGGCGGAAATCGCTCGTGGAAACATGACCGAAGGCAACCTCGTTGCCCGGAACCCACCAACCCTTGGAGGAATCGCTGCCGATGATCGTGAAGCAGTGCCACTCGGCGCCCCGCTCGACAAAGCAGCGATCTTTCATGTAGCTGCCGGGGATAACGAGGTAGCGCTGCTCGAAATCGAAACGCTCGAATCCCGATGCCCGGGGTGAAGCGAGCAGCATGACACCTATGGCGAGTATCATTGAACGCATAGTGTGAACCATATAGAGAATACACCGAATAGCCGCCGGTGGTCATAAAAAAAAGCCGGACGCCCGCCGAGGCATCCGGCAACGTGCCGATAAAATTGTCCTCAAATCCTTACTTGTACAGCGCCTTGATCGCTCCCCAGCTCTCCTCCTCGACGCCGATCTCAAAAGGGCAAAGCATGGAAATAAAAAAAGTTAGTAAATTAGCTCGTTGATTTACATTGGATACCGGGAGAAATATGATGAAAAGAGCAGCCGCTATTTGTTTGACGTTCGCATTGATAATTCTCGCATCGAACGTCGTCATGGCGGTTTCGAGACTGCAGACCTATATCGTTAATTCAACCTATTACAATCGAATCGGCACGCCCGGGATCGCCGCGGGGCGAAATACGCTGCGAACGGAGGAAAAACACTCAAAGAGGCACGGGACGAAGCGGAGCGCGATCTCATCACGGGCACCCTCCTTCGGCTCAAGGGTAACGTATCGGCGGCCGCGCAGGAGCTTGACATCAGCAGGCCGACATTGCATGATTTGATGAAGAAGTTCGAAATCGATCCAAACACCTTTCGGCCACGGAAGAACAGGAAACGATGAAACACAGGATACTCCTCCCCGTTTTGCTGCTGGCATCCCTGGCGGCCGCATTGGGCTGCACCGACACTTCGACAAATCCCGGCGAGACCGAGTACGACACGGTGACCGTCGAGTTTCAGGACGGCGTTTATCCCGATCCATATTACCGCGATACACGTGATGCAATCCTCAAGGACGGCCCTAATTCGAATCTCCGTAACGGCAACTTCGGTTCCGTGCCGAACGATACATTGGGGTATGTTCCCCTCTCGAGCTGGTACTACGAGCGGCGGATGATACTCAGGATGGACCTCTCGCTGATTCGAAGCTGCGCCACCGTCGTCGATGACAGCCTATTCATCAGCGTCGTCCCCGGCGGCCCGGATACGCTCTTTCTCGAGGCATATGAAGTGAATCTGCATTCGAGTTACAGGGATTCATGGCTCGAGGGGATCGGCGAGGTCGGCAATGGCGTCTCCTGGCTGACGATCAACGGACAGAACAGCTGGTCCACATCCGGCGGCGACTACTTCGAGCCGCTGCTTGCCAAAACGATTGTCGTAACCGACTCCATTGCGTCCTTCTCACTGCCCACGACGCTCATCTACAAATGGATAGCGAATCCCGATCTGAACAACGGAATTATCATAAAGATCCGCGCAACCCCGGGCGAGCGTTACCGCCTCGGCCACATGCGTGAAACGAGCGCTCCGGCTAAAAGACCGCGCCTCTGGATAAAACACCTCCAGGCCAAAGGCGGCGGCTGAGGCTAGATGACCTGCTCCGGCGGCGCCGGAGCGAGCTACCGGGAGGCGGAATCCGTTTCGATCTTTAATTTCCCCGAATTTTCCGCCTCTCCCATGTACAGGGTAACGTGCGGGAACGGTATCTCGATCCCCCGGGCATCGAATGCCTTCTTGACCCTTCGCCGGAACTCCCTCGCCACATTCCACTGCTCCCGCGGCAGCGTCTTGAAGAATAGCTTAATATTGATCGAAGAATCGCCGAAACTGTCGAGACCGAGGACATCCATCGGTTCTAGGATCTTGGGACCGAAGTCCTCATCAGCCCTGAGCTCCTCTCCAACCTCTTTGAGCACCCCGATGACCTCGTCGACATCCTCCTTGTAGGCGACCCCGATAACGAGCACCGCCCTCGACCATTCCCTTGTCATGTTGGTAACGACCGAGATGTCCCCATTCGGAACGACGTGTACGTTACCTTCGAGATCTCTTAGAACCGTAACACGAAGGTTGATAGACTCGACGAGACCCGCCTCCCCGGCAATGCGCACGACGTCTCCCACATTCATATGGTTTTCCAGCAGAATGAAGAAGCCGCTGATGATATCCTTGACGAGGCTCTGCGCGCCGAATCCGACGGCGAGACCGACAATCCCGGCGCCCGCGAGGAGCGGCCCGATATTGATGCCGATCTCCTTGAGAACCATCAGGAAAGCCGCCAGCAGAATCACAACCCGCGCCGTGGCTTCGAGAAGCCGCGCAAGGGTCTCCATTCGCTTGCTGCGCTCGAGATCCACTTTATCGCCCGCGGCGATACGATCCTTCGATCTTCGGATGATGAGCTTGAAGATCCTGATCACGATAAAGGCGCCGATAATGATTACAACGATACGCACGCCGCTCGTAATGAGCCACTGGAGCACGGTATCGAAAAAAGCGGTGTCGAATAAAGATGACATGAAAATCCTCTCCCTTCCTCGAACGAGGACCCGAACGTCATTGGCAGGCCCGGGAGCAAAGTAAACATCCAGGCACATATCCATACCCGGTGCATATTGTTGCACGAAACGATACTGAATAAAATCACAAAATAATTATCGCCCAAAGGAAATTCGCCGCCATGCATCCTTCATGCTTATCATTGCAGTTGGTTACTATAAAGTGAATCGGCGGAAACGCCCGGTTTACCGTTGTATCCGGCCGTTTCCAGTCAGGGAGCATTGTGTCCCATCGTTGCTTTCATTGACCCGGCCGCGAGGGGGATTATCGAAACGTTGCGGCAGCACAATACGGCAAGCTTCCGCGTGAGGGCGCTGAGCTTGCCCACTTGCTCAACTGCCATTACACCGAAACGGATGCTGAAACGTCGTTCACCGGCCGGCAATTCGACATACCGTCAGGCAATTCGACCGAGCGAGCCAGTGCAGCAGCGCGCCCCACCCGGATATCATCGATGGTATGATACTTGCTGTTCACGCCTGATTGAAATTCGTTCGTGATCTCTGCATACATGCCCACAATACGCGGAGGGTTAAAAAGTGTCTGCAAAAACAGTGAGTTACAATACGCAAGCAAAGCCACATGCCGGAAAAAAGACGAAAGAAAATGCAACACTTACCATTCTGAATGGATGCTTTTCGGGCCTCGGGATTACGATAAAAAAGGCCAAAACCGTTCTCGGAAGCGACCTGAGCTGCGATGTCTGCCTCGATGATTCACTCGTCTCGAGCGAGCACGCGGTAATCCGGAAAACCGATAAAGATTATACATTAGAAGACTTGAGCAGCCAGAACGGCACGCACCTCAACGGGAAACGAATAAATCAGGCTAAGCTCCACAAGGGTGATATGATCACGATCGGTGATTTTGAGATAAAGTTCTCGTGAGTGCCCGGCCCGTATCAACGTGCAAGGCCTGCAACAATCCTCAGCCGTCATAATGCCTGCAACAATCATCAACCGCTAAAATACCTGCAACAATCCTCTGTTCCCTATTCGACGTCCGTACATAAATTTCTGGCAGACGCCCATCATTTTCTGGTAATCTAATCCATCGCAATTTGAAAGTCTTTTGATCGGACAGTAAAAGGCAGGGAGAAGAAAGGATCGCCCAATCGTGGAAGAGAAACAATCGAGGTTCGCACTTCTAACTACATTCCCCCGCACCTTCTGGGTCTCGAATGTAATGGTGCTCTTCGAGCGAGGAGCCTACTACGGACTCAACGCCGTTCTCGGACGCTACCTGACCGACAAAGTCGGCGGCGGTCTCGGATTTGCGGAAGATTCCGTCGGGCTTCTCCAGAGCATCGTATACGCAGTGACGTATGTCATGCCGATCCTCGGGGGCGCGCTCGCCGACCGCTACGGCTACCGGCGCCTGCTGCTCGTTACCTTCTCGATGCTGTCGGCGGGATACTTCCTCTCGGGCCAGGTGACGACGTACAGCGCGATCTTTGTCACCCTGCTGATCATGGCGACAGGTTCGGGACTGTTCAAACCGATCATATCGGGCACGATCGCCCGGACGACGAACGAAAAGACTTCCGGTTTCGGTTTCGGCGTCTACTACTGGATGATCAACCTCGGGGCACTCATCGCCCCCCTCGCCGCCGGCTTCCTCCGCGACAGTTTCTCGTGGCGCTGGGTTTTCTTCGCGAGCTCGATATACTGCGCGCTCATGCTGTTGCCCGCCGCGCTGTTCTACCGTGACCCCCCGAAGCCCGAGAGCACGAAAAAATTCAGGGAGGTCCTTTCGGACGCGCTTATGGTGCTTTCAGACGCCCGATTCATGCTATTGATCTTCGTCTATTCGTGCTTCTGGATATTGTATTTTCAGAACTTCGGCTCGATACTCTGGTACCTTCGCGATTTTATCGATCCGGCGCCGGTCAACGATTTCTTCGCGCGTTTCGGGATCACCTTCAATCTCAATGCGGAGCATGTGACCGTTATCAATGCGGGAACGATCGTGCTCCTGCAAATCTTCGTCAACCTGATCGTGAGGCGCTTCAAACCCCTCCCGACGATGGTCGTCGGCATACTGATCGGCTCGATAGGGTTCCTCTTCCTGGCGGCTTCCCAGTACGTCTGGATCTTCATACTCGGAATCGCCGTCTTCTCGATAGGCGAAATGACGTGTCATCCCAAGTACTACAGTTACATCGGCCTCGTCGCGCCGCAGGATAAAAAAGCGCTCTACATGGGATACGCTTTTCTCTATGGGGTGATCGGATCGCTCGTCGGTTCCAATGTCGGCGGCGAGATGTACCACTCGTTCCTCTCCCCGCTCGTCGGTCAGACGGATGTCTCGACAACCCTGAGGAACTTCTGGCTCGTTTTCGCCGTGCTCGGCGTTGCGACAATGCTGTTGCTGCTGCTCTACAACAAGATCTTCGGTAAGGACACGGCCGATACGAGAGCGAAGGCGAGGCGAACGATGCTCGTCATCTATAGTATTCTCATCGTCGGCGCCGCCGGAATGGTATTCTTCGTATACTTGGCAAAGGAAGGCGTCATTCCTCCGAAGACGTGGATCCAGGCGGGGATCATGCTCCTCGTCGGCATCGGCGGACTCTACACGCTGCTTCGCGCGCCGGGAAGGGAAACGGCGTGACGCACGGGAATTCCAGGATCCTGCGCGTGCGGGCCCCGGTGTCGACCGTAAGTCCGTTATCCTTCGCCGCGGCGGTACTCGTCTGCGTGCTGTTTATCGCCTCCTGCGCCGGTGACGGGAAGGAGGGCGACAAAGCTCTCAAGCTCGAGGATGCCGTATACGGCTTCTATCCGGGGGAACCAAAGGAAGAGCTCTTCGAGCGTGCCCGCAATCTTGCGACGTGGGAGCGTGTCGAAACAGAGAAGCGACATTACCGGGGAGAGCTCTACAACATTTCGCGGACATTAAACAGAACGAGGGGGGTCGATCATGTGCGGTTGACCTTCCTCGATGATCACCTCATGGAGGTTATCGTATATTTCCGCGATACAAACATCCAGCATCTCAACAGGCTCAGGGAGGAGTTCGAGCAGCGGTATGATGCCAGAGCGAAGGCGCCCAGCGGAACCGTCGAAACGGTCTATAAAACCTACCGGATCCCCGCACCGGGAATGTCTATAACGATCAGGCGGATAACGAAGCAGGCGGGCACCGAACTCTACGTTCAATTCATGCACGAAGAGCTTCACC
>CBDUQN010000022.1:0-36472 GCA_965369375.1 uncultured bacterium
CCCTTCGGCGGGTACCAGTTCGGCGGCGTATTCAGGCTCGTCAATGGAGAGCTCCGGATCAAGTCAAATCCATCCTTCGGGCTCTCGATAGGCTTGTACATGCGGGAAAATGTCCTTCTCGAGTTTGATTATAGCCGGCAGGAAACGGGGATGGAGTTCGAAGAGCATCCATCGAAAGAAACAACGGACCTCTTCAACATGGCGATCGAATATTACCAGCTCGGCGCGATGTATCATTTTGGCTATGGGAAATATATTCCCTTCGGAATGATCAGTCTCGGCGCCTCGAGGTTCGATCCGTACGAGTCCGAAACCGGCAGTGAGTACTTTTTTACCATAGGAGGAGCGGGCGGGGTGAAAATGTTTATTACCGACAATATCGGCGTTCGGCTTCAGGCGCGGCTTCTGATTCCGTTTCAGGCGGGGAGCGATCTTTTCTGCAGGGAGGGTAACTGTCAAATAGGGGTGAGTAGCGGGACCGGCATCGCCCAGGGAGAGCTTTCGGCAGGTCTTATCTTGCGATTTTAAAGGGGATTATAAATATTGTAATGCAGTGTGCGGAGGCCTCGGAAACTTTTCCAACAGAATTCTAATAACCCGCAGGGCAGAGTTCCACGGGCATGCCCGTGGGTAGCTACGAAACGAGGATAAATAATTGTTTGCCGATAAGAATGTCTTTTGATATCTTCATCGATATTGAAACCGAATGCATAAGTCCATTGAAAGGAGGCAGCTGGTTATGAAATGTTTCTCGAGAATCCTCGGCGCAGTCCTTATTGCATTGCTCCTTCTCGTTGGAATGAGCTCTTCCGGTGAATGCGCCGATAAAAGAATCGAGATTACACCCTACGGCGGATACCAGTGGGGTGGTTCCCTGAAAGGGTATGAAGGCGAGCTCAGGATCCCCGGCGCCGGCAACTGGGGAATCGCAGTGGATATCGAGGTGAGGCGTGATGTGATGGTGGAGTTGAACTTCAGCCGGCAGTGGACATCGCTCGAGTTATTGCCTTATTGCGGTCCCGGATCGCTGCCAAGTTGCACACGCCAATGGTACACCGCCTTCAAGATGGCGGTCGAGTACTACCAGATCGGTGGCCTGTACGAGATTCAGAGCGGTGGTTCGGCCACGCCGTTTACTACCATGACGCTCGGGGCGACGCGCTTCGCGCCTGATGATCCGGCGTACGGTGACGAATGGAAATTCTCGATGGCCCTCGGCCTCGGTGTCAAGGTTCCCGTCGGACAGCGTCTCGGAATACGGCTCCAGGCGCGGCTGCTGATACCGTTCCTGTGGTCGAGTGGAGGTCTCTGGTGCGGCACCGGTGGGTGTTCGATCGGCGTGGGCGGCGGTTCTTCTCTTATTCAGGGGGATATCATCGCCGGTTTGACTATCAAGTTATAGGTATTCGAGAGAGTTAGAAACATTTAAGAGATTATTTCGTTATTTTCAAAAGGGAGACGCACATGTTCAAGCGATGTATCCTGGTTTTCGTGACGGTAATGCTCGTTGCCTCGGCCTCTTACGGCCAGGACCCGGATATCGAAGCGTATCTCGAGCTCATGCGGTCCGATGTCCGCGCAAACAAGGTCGCCATCATTACCGAGGTTATGAAGTTTTCAACAGAGGAATCCGAAGCGTTCTGGCCTATCTACCGCAAGTACGAGCTCGAGCTCAGCGCGCTGCATGACGAGTTGATCGCGCTCATCAAGGATTACGGTGAAAATTACTTCACCTTGACGGACGAGAAGGCGAATGAATTGATGAAGGGAGCGATGAAGTTCGACGAAAAGGAATTGAAGCTCCAGAAAAAATATTTCACGAGGTACAAGAAAGTGCTTCCGGCAAAAAGCGCAGCGAAATACATGCAGCTCGAGCGGCAGATAACCGCGATGATCAATCTGCAGATCGCTTCGGAATTGCCGTTGATCGATTAGCGCTGTAAATTCAGAGAATAGTGAGGGGGAGGTCTGCATTACGTTTGCTTTCAAAGGGATAATACTCTCCGCCGCCCGCGCTTCAGAAGGAGGTTAGCAGCATGGATGCAATTATGAAGCTGGGAGTGAGGCAGTTGCTTTTTATTGCGCTCATTCTCATGTGCGCACCGTTCTTGTATCTGTCATGTGCGCCGGATACCGGGTTCAACACCCTTTCGGACTATGATGTCGTCGTCACGTTGTACGACAAGGACTTCAATTACGCATCACTCGCGACGTATACACTCGTCGATACCGTCATGCATATCATCGATGAGGACGATCCACCGGAAGACGACGAGATAAGCAGGGGATTCGACGATCTCATACTCACCACAATCGATAACAACATGAAGGCATATGGGTATCAGGAAGTCGATCCCGACCAGGAAACACCCGATGTATTCGTTGTTGTTCAGGTGACAACAACGAAATATAAAGGTGCCGGCTACGTGCCCGGCTATGGCGGATGGTGCGGATACTGGTGCTATTATCCAGGATGGCCCGGCTGGGGGCCCGGGTGGGGAGGATACTATCCCGGATACTGGCACGAATACGAATACTCGACCGGCACGATTTTCATAGAATTGTGGGACGGCAAGAATTCGAGTGATGAGGATATAATAGTGTTATGGGAGGGTTCGATGAACGGACTGCTCGGCGACACATCGAGTGGTGCATCGAACCGTATCAGTCGTGGGATCAATAAGGCCTTCGAGCAATCTCCGTATCTCAAGCAGACGAATTGAGGACGTGTCTATGTATGAAAATAATCGATTGGGGAGGATAAAAATGAGATTTTTTCTGGCATTCATACTATTGCTTGCCCTCACTTCCGGCGCGTACGCCCAGTACGGCATAGGTAGTGTCTATTACAGTGTTTCATTCCCTACGGGTGATATGCGGGACTTCATCAGTAAGACGAGCTGGCGCGGATTCGGACTCGAAGGCAGGAGGTTTATGTCCGACAAGACATCCGTTGGCATCGCCTGGCAGTGGAACACCTTTCATGAGCAAACCGATAGGCTGATTTCACTCGAGCTCGAGAATATCGACGGCGATGTAAGCGGCCATCAGTTTCGCCGTATCTATGCGACACCGATCCTCGTGACGGGCCATTACTACATGCAATCCACCGAGGGGTACCGGAATGTGCTGCCGTATCTCGGTGTTGGTGTAGGCGCCTACTGGATTCAGAGGAGGCTCGAAATCGGCATCGTTGCCTTCGAGAGGTCCGCTTGGCATTTCGCGCTCGCACCGGAGGGGGGCGTCGTCATCCCGATGGGGTACGATTCGAACCTCCTGCTCAATGTGAAGTATTGTTACGCATTCGAGAGCGGTGATTCGCCGGCATACGCGTACTGGAACGTTAATATCGGTGTCACCTACTCGATGTAGGTTTCCTTTGATGTACATCGTTGTCGCCGAATTAATGTAAGGTGATAATGGTAAAATTCTATCGCTCAGTGGCGATAGTCGAAGAGATCGTGGTGGAGATGCCGTCATCCGACGAGCCGGATGAGTTCAGCTCAGTCTGGCGCTTTAGCTTTTAGACGCTATCAGAGATTCAATTACAAGCGGTCTATCCTATTAATTCGAGCAGCAAACGGCATATGAAGCGGTATTTTGGGCTCGCTATGGTGGATCAAATCTCATTGAGTAATGAATAATAACGATCAATCCAAATCACAACTCATCAAGCAGCTCGAAGAGCGGCTGCGGTTCGAACAATTGATAGCAAATCTTTCCGCACAATTCGTAAATATTAAAGCTGAAGATGTTGATGGACAAATCGAGAGTGGATTAAGCCAGATCGTAGAGTTTTTCGGTGTCGACAGAAGCACACTTTTCCAATTCTCCGAAGACGGCACTGGGGTTACCTCCAGCCATTCCTGTGCCGTTTCCGGAGTGAAGCCGGCGGATGGGATTCGAGTTGATATAGAATTTCCCTGGAGTACGAAAAAATGGAGCCGTGGTGAGGTCATGCACTTCTCTTCGATCGATGATCTACCGGCGGAAGCCGAATCGGATCAGGATAGCTTTCGTAAGCTGGATCTCAAATCGACATTGACGATTCCGCTCTCGGTAGGAGGAACGATCGGCTATGTCATTGCGATCGGGACCGTGAGAAAGGAACGAAGCTGGCAAACGGATGCGGATATTATACCTCGGCTCCGTTTGCTCGGAGAGGTATTTGTTAATTCGCTAGCGCGAAAAAAATCAGAAGAGACAATTCACAGTTTAATTCAGCGGTTGAAAACGGATAATATTTACCTGAGTGAAGAGATGGAGCGGAGTTGCGAGTTCGGCGAGATGGTAGGACAGAGCGAGAGCATGGAATACGTATGCCACCGAATCAAGCAGGTGGCTCCGACATCGACAACGGTTCTCATACTCGGAGAGACAGGTACCGGCAAGGAACTAGTCGCCCGTGCCGTGCATCGAACGAGCGATCGCAACGAGAGACCTCTTGTCAAAGTCAACTGCTCCAACCTCCCGGCAACATTGATAGAGAGGGAGCTGTTCGGTCACGAGAGGGGCGCCTTTTCAGGCGCGCACCAGCGGCAGATCGGCAGGTTCGAATATGCCGATGGAGCTACGTTATTCCTCGATGAGATCGGGGAGCTTCCCCTCGAGCTTCAGCCAAAGCTTCTGCGGGTACTGCAGGACGGGGAATTCGAGCGATTGGGCAATCCGCGCACGTTGCAGACGGATGTCAGGATTATAGCAGCTACGAACAAGGATCTCGGCAAGGAAATAGAGGAAGGGCGGTTCCGGCGTGACCTTTATTATCGCTTGAATGTTTTTCCTATCAGTGTTCCGCCCTTGCGTGAGCGAATCGACGATATTCCGCTCCTGGTCAGGGCGTTGGCACAGAAGATCGGGCTGAGACTGGGCAAGAAATTCAAGTCCGTTCCAAAGCGAATGATGATCGCGTTACAGGACTATGATTGGCCAGGTAATATTCGTGAACTGGAAAATCTCATCGAGCGCGCCATGATCGTTTCCTCGGATTTGGAACTTCGCATAGAACAACCGGGGCAAATAATTCCAAATGACGTACAGAATAACACGTTGAAAGTAGCCCAACGGGTTCATATTCTGCGCATCCTGGAGAAGACGAACTGGAAGATCAAAGGGGATAACGGCGCGGCGGAAGTGCTTGGACTCAAATCCAGCACGCTGCGGGACCGGATGAAGAAATTAGGCATTGAACGGTCCAATCGTTGATTATAAAAAGAGACGGCATACCGCCCCCAAAGGACGGCATGCCGTCCTTTGTATAGTCCCACCCACCCTCATTTCCACAGGCGATTCTCCATTAATCTATTTATAATCAAATTGTTACGATTGTTTCATGGCCTGCCCGTTCATTGGCATGATACTTGGTCTTACAAATAGGTGCTTTTACCTATGTGTGAGTTGGCGCCGGCTTTATAGGCAAAACATTGATGAGTCCTATGCATCCCAATCTAGGTTAGCTTTTTGTACGCAAGGATTTCAACTTGGCTTCAAGAATGGTTGAGTGCACTCTGAGCATTAAGCTGAAAAATGGTAGGGAAAGGGAATTTCAGCAGGAACTGGATGGTTTCGGCTCCAACCCTGGATTGATCAGACGACTGCGTATGACCCGCGGCTGTCTGAGCTATCGTGTTCGAAGCGATAGCAATCAGAAATACGAATTCATCATTGAATCAGAGTGGAGGAGTTCGGAGGAGATGGAAGAGCATTTCCGGGGTAATAATTTCACCATTCTTCTCGGAGCCATCAGGGTCTTGTGCCAGACGTGTGATGTGAGAATAACGGATGGCACGAGATCGGCCGGGATGGAAGCGATCGAGGAAGCGCGTTATCAATAGATGCCAAGTTATAAAGCGCGATCACAATTACCGGATAGAGAAAGGGGGGGGTTGGATGCAGGAAATGAATCTTTTGATGGATGTCTAAAACATGGAGGAGGCAAGAAATGAAGTACAAAAGTAAAAAGGAAGCGAAACAGTGGTCGATGGAGACCTTTGGTCATGGCGGCTTGATCGCCACAATACCGACACCTTTCCACGACGACACACTGGAGATTCATGAAGAGGATCTCAGGAATACCGTCAGGTATATCATCGACTGCAAGAACGACGGGCTGTTCTTCCTTGGGAATGTCGGGGAGTTCTACTCGTTGACCCGAGAAGAGCGGATGAAAGTGGTCGAGATCGTGGCAGATGAATCCAAGGGGAAGATCGCCATAATGCCCCAGACGGCTCATCACTCTGCGAGAGAGGCGATCATACTGTCCAAGCACGCTCAGGAAGCCGGCTGCGACCTGGTGGTGCTTCTCACCTCGTATTTCCAGTGCGCCACACAACAGTCCATCGGGCAGTGGTGGAGAGAGGTGTGCAAACCGCTGGAGATCGGAACCGTCTTCTACGACAGCCCGCTTTCCCAGCTCGCGACCTCGGACACGCTCGCAAGCCTCGCGCTCGAGATCCCTAATATCTGCGGGGTCAAGGATGGTCGTCCGGACCTGATGTGGTGCTCTGATGTAGAACGGAAGGCCGACTACAAGATCTGGGTGAGTGATCCGCTGGAAGACCACTGGCCGCAGGAGATGAAGGTGATGAAAAATCCCTGCCATTGCACCAGTTGGCACCTGTGGCTCCTGCAGGAGCCCGGCTATACGCCGATCCGCGACTACACCGAGCTGATCATGGCCGGCAAGTGGGAAGAGGGCCTGAAGAAGTACAACGAGATCGAGGCTGGGCGGCAGCTCTTGAACGACTTCTTCTGGCCGAATTACCGCAAGGGTGTCTACGTCGTAGGCTTCTGGAAGTACTGGTTGGAGCTCAAGGGCGTCGTCAGTGGCCACAAGGTGAGGCCGCCCCTGCTGGACATGACCGAGGAAGAAGAGGCATGGCTGAAGGGGCGTGTGGAGCTATTGGCCAAGGGTGAGGGGCCGAGGGCCATGAAGGACCTCAAGCCATATCCGCTGCAGGTGAGAGACAGTTCGACTTCAGGGCCGATGGGAATCTAAGAGACGGCCTCGACGGACATCAGATCCTGGACCGTGGGGGCGGGATTTCGCCCCCACGGTCTCCCATGTGTGTATCGTAGAGAAAGCCCAAGCGAATCGGAAGGGAGATATCCTCCATGATGGCCGCTATTACCATGAACGTGATTATGGGCTCAGTGATCCTCTTGATGCTGGGTGCCGGATTGGGTATAGCATTCAGACAGCTAATCGATTTCATAAAACGATTGCGGCTCGTAGGAATCGGACTTCTGGCAAATTTTGTCATCGTACCGGTTCTCTTTTACCTCGGAATACGGTGGATTCCCTTAGCCCCGGAGGTAAAGATAGGGATCATGCTGATGGCGGCCGCACCCGTCGCGCCGATGGCCCCCTCTCCTTTTGTTGAGAAAGCAAAGGGGGATGTTGTCTATTCGGTAGGGCTCATGGCGATCGTTGCCATGCTCAGTGTAGTATTTACTCCTTTGATCATATCCCTTTCCTTGCCCAAGGGTGGGGACATGGTGGCCGTAGATCCCCTTCAGATCGTGAAAACGTTGTTGATCGTTCAATTAATTCCCATCACTGTAGGGATGGTAATCCGTCAAACAAGAACGGCATGGGCCGACAAGTTACTGAAATTTATCCCCAGGATCGGTCAGATCGGCCTTGTCATCGGTCTTGCTATGCTCCTCGCAAAGCAAGCTTCCCAGATGCTGTCGATCGGTCCTCTGTCCTATTTGATAATGTTCCTGCTCGTCATCGTCTCGCTCCTTGTCGGAGATTCGATACTGATCGGCGAAGCGGGCGATAAGCGCCGGTCACTAGCGGTATCGACGGCGATCCGGAATATACCGCTGGCTTTTCTGATTGCGAACGAAAGCTTCCCGGGAACGGCCGTAGCACCGGTGACGCTTGGCCTCGCCGTTTTCACCATGGTTCTATCGATTGTGTACGGTAAGCTGAGAGCCCGGTCGGAAGCCTGAAGAGAGATTGCTTGATCATGAATATGGAAAACAATCCGCAACCACCATGGGACGTTGAACAGGCACGTAGATTGGAAAGATTGGGTGTTTACGCTTTTGTCCGCACCGCCTTTTCCTCCGAGCGATCCCTGCAGTCGTGGATGCGCACTTCCATATCGTTGTATACATTCGGATTTTCGCTCTCCAAGTTTCTCGACTACCTGGAGCAGCGGGAAAGCACTCAGTTCTCGGCGGGCCCACGTTTGCTGGGGCTCGCCCTTATTTGTATAGGGATACTCGTACTTGTACTTGCAGCGATCGAGCATGTACGGAGGATTCGCAAGATGACAGAAAGAGGGCTGCCCGCTGTCTCACACTTTTCCCTGCCGATCGCCGTATCGGTGGCGCTTGTTGCGGTCGGAATTGTCTCTTTGTTATGGATCGTTATGAACTAATGAGGATTGCAATATGAGTGAAATGGATAAACCAAAGACGCAGCCGGGCAATGAGGCCGCAAAGAAGGAAGAGCCCCCGAAAGACTGGCGGATACCCTCTGCGCTCGTCCGCACCGCCTTTTCATCCGAACAATCGCTGATGTCATGGATTCGAACCTGTCTTTCATTGTTTACATTCGGATTTTCGATCACACAATTCTTTCAATACCTCGAAGAGAAGCAGGGACTCATCCGGCTCTCGGCAGGCCCGCGCAGGCTCGGTCTCGCCCTCGTCGGCGTGGGAATTCTGGCGCTCATCCTTGCGATGATCGAGCACGTGCTGAGGATTCGGAGAATGAAGGAGGAGGGACTGCCGCCCGACTCTTCGTCCTTTCTGCCTATCGGCTCGGCAGTCGCGCTTCTCGCGATCGGGATTGTTGCATTGATCAGTATCATGATGAAATGGACACTGTAGTCTATTGGAGTAACTGATAGAGCAACAAAACGGGAATAAGCGATCCAACTGGATCACATCGGTTTTACCGATCACCCAGTGGTTAAGCGATTATCAACGGGCATGGCTCCGGCCCGATATCATGGGAGGGCTCGCCGTCTGGGCGATGACGGTGCCCCAGGCGCTCGCCTATGCCGGGATCGCCGGTGTGCCGCCGGTCTACGGGCTCTATGCGATCCCGCTGGCGATGATAGCCTACGCCGTTCTTGGAACATCTCGTACGCTGAGTGTCGGCCCCGAATCGGGGATCGCGATCATCTCGGCGGTCACCGTGACAGCGCTCGCAGCGGGGCATCCGGGTGATTTTCTGGCGTTAACCGCACTGCTGACCTTCATGGTCGGTTTGCTCTTTTTGATTTTCGGTCTCCTGCGCCTCGGATGGGTGGCCAACTTCCTATCTCAGCCTGTGCTGCAGGGTCTCACCCAGGGCATAGCCCTCACGGTGATCATCAGTCAGATACCGATTCTCCTCGGAACGCAGGCTGGATTCGGGCAGATGGTCACGAAACTCGGCGAGTCGTACCATACCGGTTTCTTTCTCACGGGGTGGTCGGTCCTGTCAACGCTGGGATCGTCTCATGCAGCCACCATGGTGGTGGGGCTCGGCGCTCTGGCGTTGCTGTTCGCCTTAAAACGTTTTTCGCCGAGCGCGCCCTCAGCTCTGATTGCCGTTATTCTAAGCGTTCTGGCCGTTCATTTTCTCGGTCTCGCCGAGAGCGGAGTCAATGTGATCGGCGAGGTGAAAACAGGGATGGTCGGCCTTTCCGTTCCTGCGATAAGCATTGGAAAGATATTGACCCTCTTGCCGGGAGCTTTTGCCATATTGCTCGTCGGCTATTCGGTTTCCCTCAGCGTGGCATCCGTGAGTGCGCAGGCGACCGGTGAGGAGATAAACCCGAATCAGGAATTGGTGGGACTCGGGGTAGCGAATCTCGGGTCGGCGCTGAGCTCCGGATTCGTCGTGTGCGGCAGTTTGTCACGAGGAGTCGTGATCAGACGGGCCGGCGGCAGGACACAAGTCGTCTCCCTCGTCAATGGGCTACTCGTTTTTCTGACCCTTCTCTTCCTGTTGCCCCTCTTCTTCAAGCTCCCGGACGCCGTTCTGAGCGCGATCGTCATACAGGCTATGTCCGGTCTACTCAATTTCGCCTACTTTGGGAGGCTGTTCAGGATCAATCGAGGAGACTTCGCTTACGCGATGGTGACGCTCTTCGGTGTGCTCGTGCTGGGCATTCTGCAGGGTGTAGCGCTCGGTGTCATCCTGTCCCTTATCGTTCTCATTCGCCACGTCAGCAGCCCCAGGATAGCGGTTCTCGGTAGGCTCCAGGGGACGACGACCTATCGTGATTCATCTGTCTATCCGGAAACTGAGACCATCCCCGGTCTGCTGATCTTTCGCTTCGATGCTCCGATCATATTTGCCAATGCCCGGGGCTTCGCCGATGAGGTGCGGCGGCTCATCAAGGCGGAGGCGACGCCTGTATCGGAGGTGCTGGTCGCTGGGCAGCAAATCAACCATCTCGATTCTACAGGCGCCGACCAGTTGACGAAGCTGTTCGACGAGTTGGCGAAGAAAGGGATCAAGGTTTCCTTCGCCGAGGCGAAGCACGCGCTTCGGGATGCGATGCGCAAGACGGGCCTGGAAGAAAAAATCGGCATGAATCGCTTCCACGAATCAATCGAGGACGCTGTCGGGATCTTTCTCCAAAGCACTGATCAGGCTCGTGGTGAGCGGCGATAATCATTTCAGATTCGTCTTCGCCTGAGAAACCGCGAAAAGCCCACCATGAAGATACCTCTTGTCGGGATGGGGGCCGGCATTTAGAATCAAATTGACAGGATATTAGAAAAGCAGTAACTTGGTTACATATATCATTTAAGGCTGAAAGATGAGCAAGAAGTGGAAGCAATATGAACCTAGTAAGGGAGGTCCCGCGGTGAGAAATCTTATTGCCATGCTCGTTTGTTGCGCGATGCTCTTTGTCATGGGCTGTTCATCGCTAACGGTGAACTATGATTACGACAAAGAGGCCGATTTTTCGAGTTACAAGACATATGCTTGGGTTGCACAGCAGGCAGCGGCGGCCGGCAATGCAAGAGCGGCGCAAGCCAGTGATCAGCTCTTCATCAAGCGCCTCAAAACAGCGGGGAACAGCCAGCTAGAGGCTAAGGGATACAAGATAGACGTGGAAGATCCCGACTTCGTGATCGCATACCATATCGGCGTCGAAAACAAGACACAAGTCACCGATTGGGGATACTCGTACGGCCCCGGCTATGGAATGGGCTATGGAGGAGGCTGGGGGGGCGGCAGTAACATCGATGTCTCCACTTATGAGGAAGGCACGCTGATACTGGACTTCTACGATTACAGCACCAAGCAGCTCGTCTGGCGCGGTACCGCTACGAAGGCCCTCTCGAGCAATCCCGATCCGGAGAAGGCCGAAGCGAAAGTGAATGAAATCGTGGCGAAAATGCTGGAGAATTTCCCGCCGCCGCAGAAGTAATTGACTCGATTTCGTATGATATCGTAATGTTCTGTTGTAGCGCGCCTGAGGGCGTGTGAATGGTTGGGGTGTCTGCTAAGCTATTTGCATTAAAGGAGGTCTCGCAGTGAGAAATCTTCTGCTCATGCTCGTCTGCTTTTCCGCTCTCATTGCTGTCGGCTGCTCATCGGTCACGATAAACTACGATTACGACAGTGAAGTGGATTTTTCGAAGTACAAGAATTTTGCGTGGATGGCGCCGAATGTGGCGGTGGGCGACGCCCGGGCGGCGAGGCACGAGAACACGCTCTTCTACAAGCGCTTCAGGAATGCAATGGACAGCCAGCTCGGGGCGAAGGGGTACAAGGTCGACGCGGATGACCCCCACTTTGTGATCGTCTATCATCTCGGTGTCGAGGACAGGGTGGATGTCACCAACTGGGGATACTCGTACGGCCCGTACTGGGGTCCGTGGGGCAGCAACGTCGATGTCTACCACTATCAGGAAGGCACGCTGATTGTAGATTTCATCGATTACGATACGAAGCAGCTCATCTGGCGCGGAACCGCTCAGAAAGCCCTCTCGAGCAGGCCTGATCCGGACAGGGCCGAAGCGATGATCGCTGATATCGTGGAGCGGCTGCTGAGGAATTTCCCGCCACCCAAATAGCAGAAAATACCTTTTATGGATATGCGAGATCGGGCTATAATGCTCGAGTTGTATCAATATATCTAGGTTATTGGGCATTTGATGAATATATTAGGTGTTTGATGAATGTATGAGGCATTTGATGAATGCCGTCATATCCATGGAGGGATGGTCTAGATGAAAGGCACGCGTTTTCTACGGGCTGTATGTATTTTTATTCTGCTCTTATCCATCGTCTCCGGCTGCTCCTACTTCAAGGAGAGGAGACGGGTGAACCTCGCCCCCTTCGCCGAGAACACAATCGCCCTCACCGCCGATATACAGTACGGTCTTTCACAGTTTCATCCGGTCTATCTCTACCATCACCTCGATGGACCCAAGGTCGAGGTTCTCGTTCAGCGGTGGAAAAGACTGCGGAGAATCCTCGGCGGTGTCATGGCTTATTCGATCGAGGTTGTCACTATATCGGAGTCGACAATTTCGCGCGCTGAGCAGGCTGAGGAGCTCGCAAATTTTCTCGATAATCTCCTGAGACCGGTTCTGGAGCAGCCGAGGCCGCGGCTTCATATGACCGTTTCCAAGTTTGACACAATCTTGACGAATGTCCGCAGTCAGAAAGAGTTCCTCCCTGCGCTCAATGCGGCGCAACCGATCATTGATGAGATTTCACGCTCAACGCTTGAATACCTCGAAACAATCAGAGATGCACGGGATGAGGCAGTGGACGAAGTTACGATGAAGATAGAAGAGGAGCATGGTGGAATTAAGAAGTATGTCAGCGAATTAAAGAAAGGCCAGATTGAGATTCTCGACCAGATAGGGTTCCTCATGGCGTACCGGAGAGGCAACAAGGCTGCGATGGATTCGCTGCTCGCTCAAGCCCCGTCCCTGAGGGAAGTGGTCGAATCGCCGTCACACATTACCGACAAGGATCTCAAGGCGATTGAAGACCGCCTCATATATATACTCTCGACGATCGGAGCGGCCAAGAAGCAGCTCGAGCCCGACCTCGAGAACTACCGGAACCAGAAAAGGGAAATTGACGAGATTCTCAATATCAGCGATACGGCGATCACCAAATCGAAGGTCGCGATCATCGTGTGGGCGCGTGCCCATCGCAAGCTATCTTCGGGTGTCATCGATCCGGCCCGTATCAATCTGTTCGATCTGAGCAAGAAGGCTATGAAAACGATTATCTAGTTCGGATCTGTTTGTTGGATACGATTATCTCGTTCGAATCTGTTTGTTGAATAATAAATATGCGGTACTCCTGAAAATTCCTCTGATCGGAGGTCGATCGATGTTTAGCCCCGGCGCGCTGAAAGTATCCATGCGGTTTATTATTTTCCTCGCTCTGGCCGTCACCATCTTTCTCATTCCATCTCTTCTGCAAGCCCAGACGGTGTCTGTGCCGGACGAGGGCGAGTACATCAAGTCGATGAGCTTTGCAAGAAAATGGAAGCCATGGGCCGGCGTGATGTTCGTCTCCGACAAGGAGCCGGCATCCACGCGGTATGGCTTCGAGCTGAATCTCGGCATATACCGGGATATACTCAATCCCGTCTACGGTGCTCTTGCGCTTGTTGGAGAAGGTTACGGGCAGGTCGTCGAGGGTGAGACCGAAGGGGGATTGCGCCTCATGGCCGCGAGCCGCTTTTTCATGGTGCAGGCCGGCGCCGACTACTCGTTCCGCGATGAGGACGCCGATTTTATCCTTTCATTCACCGTTCCCATATTCAGGGGGGGGCCGCTCAGGAGGGGTGGCCACTTCCGCCTCGATTGGATTCCCGGGCGCGGACATTCACTGCATTTCGGATTGCATATACCGTTTGCCCAGCCGTTTATGGGAAAGACACGCGCTTACAAGGATTATGTGCGGCTTCCGTCCTACCGTACCAAGAAAAAGCCAGCTGTGTTCGAGGCTTCCGCCGAGCTCGCCGGGGCGATTTCGAACATCCGTGAGGCATCCGATTATATCGACCGGTTCACCACGCCGTTTCTCGACGAAGAACGGACCCATGGTGATGACCGCGATTTCATCGAGAAACTCGAGCAGGCCAAGAAAGATATCCTGAGCACGAATGAGAACTTTCCCGAAGGCCACACCTTCACTGCATCGATAAACGTGTATCACCGCGAGCTCGAGCGTGCATTCGCAATAGCCGCCCGGAATCAGATGGAGGAGTACGATCTTTCCCGGGGCGCGGCTGTATCGAGAAGGGCGCGCGCGATCCTGCTCGACGAGGTAGTATTGCCGTACAACCGGCTGCTCGGCGAGCGCAAGAAGAACGATTCGGTCCGCGGCCTCGGCAAGAAGGCGGGTGAGATCTTCAGGAGCTATGTCGAGGCTTCGTCGATTCCTCCCGCGAACCGCCAGGCGGTCATGTTCGTCTTCTACTCCCTGATCGATGCCTGGGAGGTCAATCGCAAGGATGCCCGCGATAGGTGGGATGATTCCCGCCTCGTCTGGCTCCCCATGCATTATGTGCTCAAGCTCGAGGACCACGACACACAGGGCGAGATCGACGCAATAATTGAGAAGGCGTCGCAGGAAAAATTCACAACCGGCAATGATATCCACTACGTGATAAACGAGCAGTTTCATCCCGAGCTCGGCCGTATGATACTGGAAACAGAGGATTACCACATACTCTGGGTGCATGATTTCGCCGGCAAGAACGGGCTCGGTGATCCCGATAATGTAGGGTACCGTATAACCGTCAGGGCGTATCTACGCGCATTGATCGAGAGGGCGCGCGCATATGATGAGACGCGGAAGATCCCCGTCTATATGATCTTCGTCGATCAGTTCTGGTCCCAGCAGAGCAATAGCAGGATGTGGCTCGAGTTTCTAGAGGATCCGATGAATAGAACGATAAAATTCCCGAAGGAGTTCGCCGAGTGGCAGGAAGAATTAAATAAAGCGCGGAAAGATCTCGCGGCCGCGGTTGCCGAATCGAAGGCGCTGCAGGCGGGTCTCGAGCAGTATGGAGAGAAATGGCTCAAGAACAGAATCAAGGTCCACGTGAGCGTCACGAATCCTCCCGATTTCTCCTTCAGGAGCGCCAATCTTTTCAAGTACCTTTGGCTGGTACCTGACATCGTTATGATCGATCACCGCAAGCTTTGTTTTCGTGATGTCACAGAGCTCGATCCGGGAAGGGGCGAAGCGATATTCACCGGTACGGGCGTCGGTGAGCACTTCGCCGGGCCGACGTGGGAGGACCGCGCCATCCTGGTCAGAGGCCCCGCCCTGGTGAGCCTCAAGGACTCCGCGAGGGAGCTGTTGCTCACGCAGGGATTCAAGGAGGATGAGATTCCACCTCCGCTTCGTGCGATACCCAAGCCGGGCAATTACGGTGAAATGGTGGAGGCGCTGGTGGCCAAAGGATGGGACGCGACGGCGATGCAGGTTCAGAACCTCACCGGCTACGACATGAAACATTCGAATGTCGTGCGGGGAATCCTCTACAACCTGATGCCGGCCGGCTCGCATATCTATATCGCAGATTCGCTCTGGAACAGCTTCCTCTGGGGGGGGATGGTGACGGGGGCGGCGCTTCGGGGTTGCTGGGTGTTCGTCATAACGCCTTCATACGAGAATGCGCCGAGCGACGGCATTCCCCAGATGTCGCGGGCGAACGAGCTTTTCACACGCTTCGTGCTCATACAGAACGAGATGAAGGATGTGATAGAAGAGGCGGGGGGTATGTTCAAGGTGGGGCTCTACAATCTCGACATCGATGTCGATGATCAGATTGCCCGGGGAAAGGCGATGGAGGAGAATTTCAAGAAATACGAGTGGCTCCGCGATGTCTTTCCGTATCACCAATCGGTATGGGACACCTTGTACACGCTGGACGAATACCTTGTGGCGAACGGATACAAACCGGTCTACCTCACGGGAGATGCTCATGCGCGTAAGCCCAAGCTTCACCTCAAATCACAGTTCTTCGCCTCGAAAGAGGCTTTATCGACGCTCGTGCCCCTCGAGGAATGGGGGCCGCTCGTGTGGAATTATGTCCTCGCGAGAGCGCAAATGGTCTCGAGCGAGACATACGTCGATGTCAAAAGTATAAGATACCGTATTTCCAAAGACGTGGAGCCGCTTATAGACGCCTTCAGCGCTAAGCTTGAGCCCGAGGAAGAAGAACGCTTGATCTATTACCTCACCATCGGTTCGCATAATGAGGATTATCGCGGTAAGGTGATGGATGGCGAGGTGGTTGTGGTGGTATCGCATTTCCGTGCGATGGTTGCCTATCTCGACTTTACCTCCATCCTCGGATTGACGGAGTGGATCGAAACCGTCGAGGAGCTCGACAAGCTCCTGCCACCGTACGGCGGATTCTGGTATAAATTCGGAAGATATGTCAAGCTCGCGGTATAGGATCCGGGATCGAAGCTCTGGATTGCTGGATGGAGAGAGAATTCATTGAGATTTAAATCGGCACATGCGCTTTTCTGCCTCGCGGCTCTCTCTTTGTGCTCCGCGGAACTCGGGGCATTGGAGAAGTATGAGCATCTGTACGGGAAAATCGTGACGGACATACGCATAGCGGGCGCGGAATCGACGAGAGAGTACATTATCAAGAGGGAGCTCGCGAGCAGGATAGGAGAGCCCTATACGGAGTTAAACGCCGGAAAGGACTTCGAACGGCTCGATAACCTCGGAATTTTCAGCAAGATCGAGCTCGAGCCGACGGAAGAGGACGGCGGTGTCGTTCTCAATATCCTCGTGACGGAAACCTTCCGCTATCTCCCCGTTGTCAGCATCTCTATCGATGACGAGAACGGGATTTCCATCGGTGGCGGTCTCAAATCGGTGAACATGTTCGGCAAGGGTGTTTTTCTCTCGGCTGTAGCGAGGTTCGGCGGTGCGACGACCGTTGAGGTGATACTGAGGAATCCATGGGTAATGGGGAATCATTTCGGATACGAGCTCGAATACTTTCACCGTGACCGGCGAAATGAGCTCTACGATTTCGACGAGATCGCCGATGAATTCTTTTTTACCCTGTCGAGTTACATAGGCGAAAGCGGGCGCGTCGGTGTGCGGTATTCGCTGCAGAACATCAAGAGTAACGAGCCTGGCAGAACGATCTCTGCGGATAACACGGATCTGGTCTCGACGCTCGGACTTTTCCTCGGTTACGACACGCGCGACCTCTGGTCGAATCCGAGCACCGGCTGGTGGAATGAGGTTGCGTTCGAGAAGGTCGGGCTCTTCGGCGACGAGATAGATTTCCTGCGGGCGCACATCGATATCAGGCGCTTCTTTCGGATCAGGGATCGGCATGTCATCGCTTTTTTCTCTCTTACCTCACTTACCGAGGGGACCGTCATGGAGGATATCGCCATGTGGCAGCTCTACAGCCTCGGAGGGACAAACTCGATACGCGGCTGGGAGCTCGCATCGCGAACGGGAAAGCATCAGTTCATCAACACGCTCGAGTACCGGTACACATTTCTCAAACCGAGGACGATATCATGGTTCGGCATCAATGCTCATATCGGTCTGCAGTTCGCAGCATTCGCCGATGTCGGTACGGCCTGGACGGAAGACGATGATTTCAGGAAGAATTTCATAGACGGGTACGGTCTCGGTATCAGATTCATAGTTCCATATATAGGGCTCGCGCGTGTCGATTTCGGACTCGGCCAGCCGAACGGGAGGATACTGATACACCTCGGCGCCTACGAAAAGCCTGTTCGGCAGCGGGATCGCGTTAGATAGGTCAAGCGGCAGCGGGATCGCGCGAGATGAGCTACGTGCTGTATTCACTTTATTTGTAATAAGTTACCAGTTTAGACTTTATATTTTCCAGGAAAATTGATATTCAATATAGTTATATGATCGGGACTAATCTATGTAACTTGAATAAGATTCGAGCATTCTGCATCGTTACCTATGCTCTCGCGGTTCTTGTTTTCGGCGCGGCTCGTTTGTGGGCGCTCGAATCGCAGCAGGACACGCTCGTGGCCGGGAATGCCGATACGCTCATGAGCGGCAGAGCCGATACGCTCACGAGCAGCGGAACCGATACGCTCGATGCCGAGGAGTCCCGCCGCACGATGACCCGGCGCCTTACCGATTGGATGTTCGTATCGCGGCTCGACATTGCTTTCAGCGATACAGAAGCCCTGGAAAGCGTAGACCCTTTCATACCGTTCGAGGGACGGTACATCAGGAAAATCAGTATCGTGCGGCTCAATATATTCGGTGATACGAGGGTCGGTGAGTCCCAGAAGGGACAGCCGTGGATCGTCGCGGGGGGAAACAGGTTCCATATCGATACACGCACGCGGATTATCGCCAACTATTTCCTGATGGAGGAGGGTGACCCGGTCAAACCATTCGTCCTTGCCGACACGGAGCGGATACTGAGAAGCACGGCATTTATACAGGACGCGCGGATCGATGTCATCCCCGTTCCCGAGCAGCCCGATTCGGTTGATCTGCTCGTCCTGACACGTGATGTCTGGTCGATCGGGCTCAAACCTACATACCGCGATTACGATTCCTTCCGGCTCAGAATCTACGACAGGAACTTTCTCGGATTCGGGCATAATATCGAGTACGAAGCCGATGTCGATCTCAACCGGGAACAAAAACTCGATAACGCATTCGTCTACCGGATGAACAACCTGTACGGCTCGTTTATCGATCTCATGGCGCGTTACGACGTCATGCACAGACGGGATCTCGCCCAGTTCAGTCTCATCAGGGGATTCGTCTCACCCGAGATTCGATATACCGGGGCGCTCACGATCGCCGATATCGAGAATTGGATCGTCGATTCGACCGATGTCCGGAATTCGTATCAGTATCGTGATTTCTGGGTGGGGCGATCGTTTTTGATCGGTACGCCTGACGAGGTGAGCGAGGGGCGAGTGCGCACAATTCTATCAGGCAGGGTCCAGCGTTTCGATTACTACGAACGGCCTGAAGTATCCGCCGACACAAACAGGGCTTACCATGACCTTATTCTTCTGCTCGGGAGCCTCTCTCTCGCAAAGACCGAGTATCGCAAAGCAAAGCTCATCTTCGGATTCGGCACGACTGAGGATGTTCCCTACGGTTTTCTGCTCAGCCTCACCGGCGGGCAGCAGTTCGGAGAATTCGAAGACCGGCCGTACGCCGCTCTCGAACTCGGGCATGGCAATTTCACCGGCCGGGACGGATATATTGCCACGACAGCGCGCGTCGGGGCGTTCTTCCGCGGCGGCAATTACGAGGACGGGATTTTTGATTTCATGAGCGGCGGTTTTACGCCTCTGCACGGGATCGGGCGGTACCATTTCCGCCATTTTGCCACGATCCACTATACGTACGGCTTCCAGCGGAGGGATCGCGGCGGCATCGAGCTCGAGGGGGATAACGGAATCATTGCCGTAGGGAAAACGGGTCTTATGGGGCCGCAGCGTTTTGTCCTCAACTACGAATCGGTGCTTTTCACGCCGTGGGACTGGTATAAATTCAGATTCGCCTTCTTCGGGTATGTGAGCAGCGGGAACCTTAGTCACGAATGGAACCCATTTCATCACGGCGCCCGGTACTACACGAGTCTCGGCTTTGGAATGAGGATCCACAATGAGAGTCTTGTATTTGCGCCGCTCGAGATCAGATTTATGTTCTTCCCGTCGGTCCCGCCGGGAGCGCCGACCGAGTGGTATCATGTCGGCACGGTGCGGCGTTTGCCGTTCCCCAACTTCGAACCGGGGCCGCCGTCGGTCTTTCCGTTCCGGTAGCGCGGCCGCGCGAGGCGCAGTGCGGTTTTTTTCAAGGAGATTCGGGAATAATGTGCAAGACGGTGAGACGCAGTCGTGTTATCACTCGCTCTTGATTTCAGCGACAAGCCAAATGGGGAAATGATCACTCGCGACGGTCGCTTCGACCTTTCCCGCGTCTATTACGGTCATTCCTCTGGTGAAGATATGGTCGAGCTCGAGCTCGATCACCCCGAAGGGACCTTCCCGCGCGGTGAATCCGATTCCCTTCGAGGCTCTTATGAACCCCCCCTCATTGAATAATCGATTCATTTCTCTGAGCGTATTCGAGAAGGACGTGTTGAAATCGCCGCCTATAACGACATAGTCGAACTGCGCGGGAACGCTTCTGATCAACGAATCGATCTGGGCGATCCGCTTTCTGTGACTCAGCCAAAACGTTTCCGTGTGGACACTGTAGGCGAGGATATCGCGGTCACCGATTTCGATCGTTGCAACCGCCGCGATCCTCCGCTGTTTGCTGAAGGGGTGCTCGTGGGGCAAAATTAACTTTCTTTCATCTTTGATCGGCCATTTAGAGAGAATCGCGTTGCCGAAATCCTTGTCGTGTTTCTTGTGCACGGAAACGGGGAAGTAGATATAATTGAAATTGAACCGGAGCGCGATCGATTCGACCCCCTCACCGTCCATTTCCTGAAGGAGAACGATATCGGGATTGAACAATGCTTCTCTTTCACTCAGCTCGTTCATCGCTTCCTCGATCTTCTCTCCGTACCGGATGTTGTATGACACGACCTTTATCGTATCCGTCGGCTCGGGAGAGGTCTGCACGTAATCACCCGTGCTCGACGGCCCTTCCGGCTCGATATAGTTCTTCATCGAGCCGCACGATGCGAGGGATATGGTGAGCAGCAGTATGATTGCCGTCTTATTCATGCTTCACTCGCTTGCGGTACGTTAGTCCTTTCACGCTTGCGCTGACTCCGTCTGCAAACTACTCCGGCTATTCCACAGCCCGCCGGTATGCGGCTTTCTCGATATCCCCGATCGTTTTGAGTTTAACGGGCGGATCGAGGTGCCGATCGAGGAAATGGTAAATCTTGAGCCGGATCTCCTTGGCTTTTTTGGTGTCCATGCGATCGAACGAGTGACCGCCGGGAATATCCTCGTATATCTCGTACTCGAATTTTTTTCCTTCGGCCTTGAGTGACTTGATCAGGTGTTCCACCTCGAGGACGTTCACGTCGGCGTCGATCGTGTTCGTATGGATGAGCAGCGGCGTTTCGAGCAGGTGGGCCTTCCACGCAGGTGAGCGGCGCCGGTACTCCTCGACGTCCTCGTATGCCGTTTTGCCGATGTGGAAATCTACGGAGTAGAGGTCCCGGTACTCCTGCGTCTTATAACCCATGCGGGCGATCAGGTCGCTCACCGGGACGCCGGCGAACGCAACCTGATAGGCGTCCGGATGGTCGAAGATGTTGTGGAGCGCGATCAGCCCGCCGTGACTCCAGCCGATGATCCCGACACGTTTCTTATCGACGAATCCGTAGTTCTCTATCATGTAATCCCTGCTCGACTCGACATCCTCGATCTCGAGACCGCCGTAGTCGATCTTCTCGTAGTGCGATCTGCCGTACCCCGTGCTGCCCCTGTACTCGGGAGCGACCACGATATAGTGCTGTGCCATGAGCTCTTTGATGATATGAATGTAATAGGTTGAAAAGTCGCTGTGGACGCCGCCGTGGGGAAAAACAATCAACGGGTATTTCTTGTCCGTATCGATGCCCGCCGGTATGAAGACGTACGACCAGAATTTCACCGGATTGCCGGCACCCTGCGCCGTCGGATTCTTCTCCTTCCAGAGCGGAGGGCCGGTCATGTAGACCTTGTCTACGAAGGCGATATCGTCGAGCCGCTCGTGCCAGAGCAGATCGTCGATCATCTTTTCCAGACGGTCGAGCCGGTGCCGCAGGCCCTCGTGGCTCTCCTTGAGCCTCTTGAGCTGACCTTTCAGGTCACCGTTTGATTCCTGCGCCTGCGTTGCCGTCAGGATCATCAGGCATGCAAATGTGCAGAGTGTGGCCAGAAAAATTTTCGTGATCATTTTCATATATGTGACCTCCTTGATTTTTTCCCTCCCTATGGACAGGGACGGGTTTATGACACCCGCAAATTAGGCATCGGCCTCACATCCGATGTGATAAGTGTAACGTATTGCGCTTATTTGACAAATCAATAATTCTTGTACTATACTTACTACGATGAAGGACAATCGAGGCATCGAATCTGCAGGTACCGGTTTTTATCAGCTCATCCGGCGCCTCGCAGCCGTCGGCGCGAAATCTTTACTGCTCATACGATGACTCGCATCCGCCGTCGCGAATTTCAGTCTCTTTATCACGATCTTTATATATAGTGTAGTCGCGCCGCCCGCGCATGCGGAAAATATCTGCTGGCAGGGCAAACCCGCGCCGGCATGCCGGTATTTTCTCATAACGGAGTTCGGATTCGGAGCAAATATAAGAAGTGCGGCCGATCCGGATCGCGCCGATCATGTCTCGACGGAAATGCTGATCTACGACCTCGGGCTCATGGTCAACACCAGCGGAAGCTCCGCCTGGGGCGGGACGGTATCATTCAAGGCGATGTATGAAACACGGCTCGGTTTATTCGGAAGGTACCGCAGGTGGCTCGGCGAGAATTGGGCGGTAGACATCTCGCCCGGCATAATACTGATCGGCAGTTCGAACGACGGTAAGTACGGACTAGAATACCCCACTGCGGCGGGGCGCATTGCCATTAATTACGGTGACTGGGTTGGTGTTGGCATCGGCACCGAGCTCGTGCGCATACGGGATGGGGATTCGGAGGTAGATTGGTACGCCGATGTGCATCTCGGATACTATCCCGGTGCGATACTCGGCATTCTTGTTACGGTCCTCGGGGTTCTTGTGGCTTCAAGCATGGCGGTATCACAGTGAGAAAAAATATTTTTCCGAGATTCCATTGTTCGAATCTATCAAAGATTGTCGTTATTGCGGCTCTCGGCGCCGTGTTCTCGTCGGCTATCCTGTATGTGAGTTACGAGAATGGCGGGAGTGCTGGATTCGAGGCGGAAAGAACACAGTCCAACGACACGATTCTGCATGTGATACACATCAGCGTCGACGGCCTGCGTCCCGATGCCGTTACCAATCTCGGTCCGCAGAACCTTCCGCACTTCTACCGCTTTCGGGTGGAAGGCGCGTTCACCGACAACGCGAGAACCGATTACGATTTTACCAACACGCTGCCCAATCACGTCTGCATGGTCACGAGCCGCGGCGTGAACGGCCCGGACGGCCACAACGTGGATTTTAACAGCGACAACGGGAGCACGATCGAAGACGCCCATGGCTCGTATGTGGCGGGAGTGTTCGATGTCGCGCATGATCGCGGCATGAGTACCGCACTGTATGCGAGCAAGGACAAATTCGCGGTAATAGACCGAAGCTACAATGGCGACAACGGCGTGCCAGACACGGTCGGAGAGGATGACGGCCGCGACAAGATAGACACCTACGTGTACTATTCGAATACGGAAACGTTGACGGATACGTATATCGCTGATATGGAATCACAACCATATACATACAGCTTCGTGCACTTTGCCGATCCCGACGGCGAGGGACACTCGTCCGGATGGATGAGCACTCCCTATTACAATGTCGTTATTGAGATCGACGGGCTCATCGGGCGGATTTTCGATCTGATAGACGACGATCCTCGCTTGAGCGGTAAAACGGCCGTTATATTGACTGCGGATCACGGCGGTACCGGCGATGGACACAGCGATGAAACCGTCCCCGGGCATTATACGATTCCCTTTTACGTGTGGGGTCCGGGGATCCCTGCCGGAGCGGATCTCTATGCGCTCAACCAGTCGAGCCGTTTTGATCCCGGCACGGCGCGGCCGGACTACCAGATCCTTCCGCAGCCGATCCGTGACGGGGACGCGGGCAACCTCGCGCTCGATCTGTTCGATCTCGAAACCATATCCGGCTCGACGATCGATTCCTCGCACGACCTGGTCGTATTGCTTCCCGGCGGCAGTGATGATCTTCCGTCGGTGACAATTACGAGCCCCTCGGATGGAGCGATATTCGACGCGCTCGACACGATAACCGTCGAGGTCACGGCAAACACCGGTACGGGAAGCATTGTGAAAGTCGAGTTCTTCTCCGACTGGAATAAATTAGGCGAGGATGATACGAGCCCGTACAGCTTTGACTGGGAAGGGGTGCCGTCTGGGATATATACGATAACGGCGCGCGTAGTAAGAGACGACGGTTTTGCATCGACTGCCAATATCGATGTGGAGATAACGACATCGACGGGGCTCAGTGGAAACGTTTTCCCCGGTGATGTCGACCACCGCATCTATCCCAATCCCTTCAGCGGTTCGGCACGGATCGAGTTTTTCATGCCGAGGAGTGAGCGGATCGAGATGGCCGTGTATGATATACGGGGCAGAAGAGTTAAAACGGTGTTCAACTGCTGGAGGAACCGGGGAATGCATACGGCTCGATTGACCTCGAAAGAGCTCTCCCCGGGTCTCTACATGTATCGGTTGCGGCTGGGGGATGACGTGCAAACGGGTAAGTTCATGGTGCTCAGGTGACGCCTTTGAATGATAACGGACCGGCGGGGACTTTACGATTATTCATTTTCACACATTACATTCATGATCGTCTGCCATGGATATGCAAAAGATGGATATGCAAAAGCGCTTTTCGATATTTCGGACAGATGTTATTATTACGGCGGCCTTGAGTGCGAAGCAGGGATCGGCCGAACGAAGCAGGGATCGGCCGAGCGAAGCTGGGATCGGCCGAACGAGACCGGGTTCGGCACTTCAGCGGCGCGCACCGATATATGATTCAGAGGATTGCAATTTGAAAAACGTCTACGATATATTCGAGGAGCGCGGATTCATCGAGCAGGTGTCCGATGAGGCGAAGGTCCGCGCGCTGCTCAAGAAGCCCGTGACCTGCTATATCGGATTCGACCCGACATCCGAGAGCCTTCACGTGGGAAGCCTCGTTCCGATCATGGCGCTCGCCCATATGCAGCAGTGCGGCCACCGTGTGATCGCAGTCATAGGATGCGGAACGGGCATGATAGGAGATCCGAGCGGCAAGACCGATCTCCGAAAGCTGATGGAGTCGAAGGATATAGATTCGTGCGCGGAGGGACTTAAGTCCCAGCTCTCCCATTTCATAGATTTTACGGAGGGAAAAGCCATCCTGCTGAACAACGCGGAATGGCTCAATCCTTTGAATTATATAGAGTTCTTGCGGGATATCGGCAGGCACTTCAGCGTGAACCGGATGCTTGCCGCCGAGACCTACCGGCAGCGTCTCGAGACGGGACTCAGCTTCATCGAATTCAATTACATGCTGCTCCAGGCGTATGATTATCTCTATCTCTACCAGCATCACGGCTGTACGCTTCAGATGGGGGGCAACGACCAGTGGGGGAACATCCTCGCCGGCACGGACCTCATACGGCGCGTCGAGGGTGGGGAGGCGGAGGCATTGACATTCCCCCTGCTCACGACTGCGACAGGCTCGAAGATGGGCAAGACGGAGAAGGGGACCGTCTGGCTCGATGAGGACCGCACCTCTCCCTACGATTACTATCAGTACTGGATAAATACGGACGACCGGGACGTCGGCCGATTCCTGGCACTTTTCACCTTCCTGCCGATGGATGAGGTACGCAGGCTTTCCGAGCTCGAGGGAGCGGCTCTGCGTGAGGCGAAAGAGGTGCTCGCTTTCGAAGTAACGAAACTCAATCACGACGAGGGGGAAGCGGAAAAAGCCCGCACCGCCTCACGGGCGCTCTTCTCCGGCGGGGGTGAAGGCGACGAATCATCGGTGCCGACATTCGAGATAGATAAAGCGAAGCTCGAAGGAGGGATAGCTGCGTTCGCGCTCTTTGCGGAAACGGGGATGGTGAAATCCCGCGGTGAGGCGAGGCGTCTCATCGATCAAGGGGGGGCATACGTCAACGGGCGCCGCATCGAGGCGTTTGACGAACAGGTTACCGCGGAAGACCTGGAGAACGGCGCGCTGCTGCTGCGCGCCGGCAAGAAACGGTATCTCAGGGTTATACCTACACCATAAATTACACTGCCCATTAGCATCACATGCGCTGAAAGGCGGTAGACGAGAGATGCGGAGGCGGTCGCGGAAAGATTTCGAAGAGCAGAGAGCGCGCCTGAACGAAATTGTAACGGAGAGCGGCCATCTCGGCATCAAGCGGTTCTTCACCCTCGACGAGCAGGCGTACCATGACGGCGCCCTGCCAGTGAAGGTCAAGGAGCTCATAGGGCTCGTGGCTTCAATGGTTCTGCGCTGCAATGATTGCATTTATTATCACTTGATCCGGTGCAGCGAAGAGGGGGTGACGAGAGAGGAATTTTACGAAGCCTTCAATATCGCTCTCGTCGTCGGAAGCTCGATCGTCATCCCACACCTGCGCGTCGCCGCCGACCGACTCGAGTCACTTCTTGAAGAAAAGAGAGAGTAATAGTATGATAGATCGCACATCGCTCGCTCGTCCGATAGCCGCCAAAAGAAGGTTTGATATAACGTGTGATCGAGGAGCAATTCGATGAGTTTTCGGTTGCTGTTGTATGTGATTCAGAAAAGACGTTTCATTCTGTGGGTGACGGTTGCCTTCTTTCTCGGCTCGCTTCTCTATGTTGTCATTGCGGGCAGGAAATACGAATCGAAGGCTCTGCTCATGCCCCCGCTCAGTGAGAGCAGCGAGGGATTGATTGCGGCGCGGATGGCGCAGCTGAATCTGCCGGCGATGGTTATCCCTGTCACACCCGGGGCGACCTCGGCCTCTGTTCTCGCCGATATACTCAGCAGCCGGCGCCTCGCGGTAAGCATTATCGATGAGCTGGACCTGAAACGGCGCTACAAGGCCGGTACAATGGATGATGCGCTCCGCGGACTCTGGTCGCGAAGAAAGATCTCGGTTACGAGCACCGGCTTGATCAATCTGTCCATGAAGGACAGGGAACCCGAAATGGCCGAGAAAATCGTTCGCTACCATATCTCGGGCCTCGATTCGCTGAATCGATATCTTCAGTTCACGCGTGCCGCACGGACTATGGAGTTCATATCGGGGCAGATAGAACGCTACAAAATACAGCTCGGAACGCTGAGGGACGAAATAGTGCGGTTTCAGGAGGAGCATGGAATAATAGACTTCGATGAGCAGGTAAAGGGAGCGATCGAGGTTGCATCCGCGCTCAAAGTGAGAACGATACTGGCCGAGATAGAGCGCGATCTCCTGCAGGAATTCGCCATGCAGGATGCTATAGAGCTTCGAAGGAAAGATGCGGAGTATCAGAATCTCGCCGCCCAGCTCAACCGGATCATGGAGGGGGATAGCTCCGCGGCGGTGTTCTTTTCACTGAGACGCCTGCCCGAGCTCTACCAGCGTTTCGCGGCAATGCAGAGAGATCTCGAAGTGAACGAGCGGATCTACTCCTATCTCCTTCAGCGTAACGAGGAAGCAGGGATCGACAAGGCGCGCAACACGCCGGCGGTCTATGTCATAGACGAGCCGAATCTGCCGGAGAAGCCGGCCGGTCTCCCGAGATGGGCGATAGTCCTGATCGTGTCATGTGTCGGTTTCATCTGGAGCAGTGTAATGTTTGCGTGGCTGGGTTGGATGGGTGGGAAAGAGCGGGACGAGGCGGAGGAACGGGCGTTTCAAGGCCTCGGTGAGCTCGCGAAGCAGGATCTGCGTAAACTGAGATCTTTTTTGAAGATATAAGCGTTGCCGTTCTGCACGCGGCTGCCGCACGCATCGATTCAGGCGGGTGGATTTTGCGCGCTGTAGATTCACGCTGAAAGGTTTTTTTTCACTCTGTCCACGAGCCGGGGAAGGATCATTCCCGATTTTCCCTTCAACATGATGTCGACGATTCTCGTGATCGCGGAATCTTCGATATTCACTTCGATCAGCCTGGCGCCGGCTTGTTTCGCCACCGATGGAAGCATCGCGGCCGGCTGAACGAGCCCCGAGGTTCCGATCACGAGGAAGACATCGCAGCGTTTGGATTCCCTGAAGGCGCGTTCGATCTCGGTGGCGGGCAGCGGCTCACCAAACCACACGACATCGGGACGGATCAACGATCCGCAGTGACATAGGGGCGGATCGTCACCCCACGATGGATCCAGCTCGAACATATGTGAGTGCTCGAGGCAGCGGTACCGCTCGATATTGCCGTGAAGCTCGACTAGCTCGCTGCTCCCGGCACGCCGGTGCAGGTTGTCTACGTTCTGAGTGATGAGCAGCAGCGAGGGCAGCAGCGTTTCGAGCTCTGCAAGAGCGAAGTGACCGGGATTGGGCTCGCGGTCCCGCGCCTGAAGCAGCCTTTCGCGATACCATTTCCAGACGAGTCCGGGATTGGAAAGAAATCCTTCCCGTGTTGCGAGCTCCTCGGGGCGGTGATTTTGCCAGAGGCCGTCGGCGTCCCTGAATGTGGGTATTCCACTCTCCTTGGAAATTCCCGAGCCCGTCGAGACGACGGTTCTCTTAGATGAAGACAGCAACAGCGCCGCCCGCTCGAGTTCCTCATCGGCTATCTCTTCGCTCTTTCTCTCGGTATTCATGATCTCCTTTCCTCTGTTTTCCGGCGCCCAAAGCAATCCTAGGAAATCGGTGCTCGAGAGTCAATCGTATTGCGATTGCATGTGGATGAGCAGATTGGAATACCACTTGCATTGAATTGTACTGTTATGAAGCGTGAATACCGGATATTCCAGATAATCGTTCTCAGCACACAGTGCGCGCTCATCGCAGCGCTGGCGGGCTGCGCCGTCCTCGGGAGGGGCATCGAAGCGCCTCCACCGTTCATTCAGTACCACCTGGCTATGGAGGATAGGGAGCTCAACGTGGTGCGCGTCACGGGGAGAGTATTCGGATCGCTGCATGAGCGCACGCCACTCGTTGTACCGGGTGCGGATGACGGCGGCGATCTCGATCCGATCGGCCTCTGTGCCGCGGATGTGCGGGGAAGAGAGCTCGCCGTAGAACCCGGAAACGGACGGTGGATCGTACACAACCGGGGGCGCGATTTCACCTTTACATACGATGTCGTTCTCACCATCGAGAACCAGTACTTGCCCGAGATCAGAGACATGCTGACGTTTCTGGCCCCCGATCGCTGCCGCATATTCTGTAAAGACGTATTTCTATTACCCGAACTCCGCGTTTCGGATGGTATCTGTGTCGATATCGATCTCATCCCCGGGGGGAGCCTGCAGTCGCAGTGGAAGAGTACCGGTACGAGGATGATCGTGCCTGCGCTCGAAGACGTATCGTCGACGGTGGCCGTAACGGGTGATTTCCGCTACATCAAAGCAACAGTCGGCGATGCGGAGCTCTGCCTCGCGATAGCGGGCGGTTGGCCGTTCGATGACGGAGAGTTTTTCGATATTGTCCGGAGCATTGTCGAATGCGAGCTCTCTCTCTTCGGATCCTCAACGCACGACAAGTATCTCTTCGTCTGTGACTATAATCCCGTCAAGGGAGGCAAGGGATTCAACTACTACGGCGTTCATTCCAACGGAAGCATTGTCCTCCTGCTCGATCCTAAGATGAGCGGGGCGCAGCTCTTCGATGCGCCGATGGCAATCGTCGCCCACGAGTTCTTTCACAACTGGAACGGTGAGGCATTGAAGCCTAGGTCGAGCGATTTTCTCTGGTTTACCGAAGGCGCCACCGTCTACTATTCGTACCGTGTTCTCCTCGATGTAAGGATCATAACGGAAGAACAGTACGAACGGCAGCGAATGTCCATCGTCAAACGCTTTCGCGATAATCCCTACCTCGATTCCGTGCCGATTCATGCCGCTGGGAACAGCGATCTCGGCGATAAGGACATGGTGAATCTCCTCTACGACGGTGGATTTCTCGCGGCCGAAGCGCTCGACGGCAGGCTCGCCGAGTTGACGGGAGGCCGCGTGCGGTTGATCGATATCCTCAAGATCCTCTACGAGCGCGATATAGCAGGGAGCGAAATCGACGAGGAGATTCTCACCGCGGCCATAGCGGATGAGTGCGGTCACGATCTCACCTCGTTTCTCGACCGTCTCGTGCACCAGCCGGCCTCTCAACGGCTCGAGTGAAACCTCGCGGCGAATCTTTTCTATCTCCTTGATAAAATCCCTCCCCTGTACTAGAGTTGCTTCGTTGTGACGAATGTTGCTGCAGTTTAGGATCAACTAATCCGTTATAGCTGGATATGCTGCATGCGTGGGATGGCTGATCCGTTGCAGCCGGATTTACCGCAAGTCAGGATTGTGAAATGGATATCGGTTTGTTGAATAGACGCTTGTTCACGGCGCTGTGCATACTCGCGATCGCTTTCGGCTCCGCTCGTGGAACGGATACCGGGGAGGAGGAACGGGAAAAAGGGGGATGGATTGTATCGGGGAAACGATCGGCCTTTGCGCCGTCTCCGGTAGTCCGGCATACGCCCCTTCCAGGACGTTTGACGACATTCAGCCCGGCCCGGGAGGTGCGATCGATCCTGAGCTTCAACGACACCATCTGGATCGGCACCGAAGGCGGACTTTTCGCCTACGATGCCGCAGAGGACACCGTGTCGGCAGTACACGGCCCGTTTTTTTATTCGATACGGTCAATCGCAGTCGATGATGCCGGATCGCTCTGGATCGGCGGTGAGGGGGGCATCAGTATCCGCGGCGAGGGGAAATGGCGGCATTACGACAAGAAACGGAAACCTTTCTTCGAGCGCGTGCGTGATGTTGTTCATGGAGACGGCCGGATGTGGATCGCGAGTTACGGAAATGGATGCGCCTACGTCATGGATGATTCCATCACGATCTATACGCGCGAGGATTCCCTGCTCGATGACCGGGTTTTGAGCATAGCGGAGGAAACACCGAGCTCCATATGGTTCGGCACGGCAAGCGGTCTTTGCATGACCGACACGCTTCAGTGGGCTTCGATGCGCTACGGCAACCGGATCCCCATCGGAGCGGTTCGAGATATCATCTTCGACGAGGGGGGAAACCTGTTTCTCGCAGTTGCGGGACAGGGGGTGATTCTCTACAGTCTCGGAAGGGTGAAGGAGTTCGGCCCGCATGACGGTCTTCCAAGCTGGGAGATAAACGCTTTCAGTCTCGATCCGACGGGGCGTGTCTGGGCGGCCGGCCGTTCCGGCCTGAGTATTTTCGACGGCACCGGATGGACGCCCTACCGAATGCCGGGTGTGGCGCTCGAGCGCTTTCGTTTTCTCTCCATCAGCCACGATCTCGAGGGAACATCATACGCGGGAACCGATGAGGGGACGGTCCTTGTCCTCTCACGGGACAATGTCGGGACGGTCTATATTCCTCAGGGATTTCCCCATTCGCGCGTTGCGGAGATACGCATGCAGGACGATGCCCTGTGGTTCCTTACCGTCAGTAGTATCTTCAGACTCGATGGATCGATGAGCGAGGTCGAACCACCGGCCGCGTGGTGTGCGGGTGCGATGACGGATCTCTATGTGGATTCGCGCGAAGAGATCTGGGTTACAACGAGATTCGGGATTTTACATTTTCATCGGAACGCGTGGGAGATCTACGACAGGCGTCAGGGACTGCCCACGGAATACTTTAATCATCTTTCGCGCGATTCGAAGGGGCACATGTGGTTCGGCACGTTCGACGCGGGAATCCTCGAATTTACCGGTTCCGGCTGGGTGCACTACACCGAGGAGCAGGGTCTTCCGGACAATCGAATCACCGGCCTAGTCGTTGACAAGTCGGGAGATCCGTGGATCGTTTCGATCGGAGACAGGGTGGCCAGATTCAGTGGGGGTGAGTGGGAGGAGATTCCTCTTCCGAATCGTGTGCTCGAAGCTGAAACGGAGACACCGGATACGCTCCTGCGACTCGATCCCGCCATCAGGTTCATCTCGACTGCCAAACACGAGAGTCGAGTGCGGGAGGATGAAAACGGGACTGTTCTCGGTCTCGACGGTAGGGGGCGCTGCATCGTCGCCGGCAGGGACGGGATATGCATTCTCGACGGCGCCGAGTGGCGCGTGATCGATCCCCCGAAGGATCTGGCGGATGCGATGCCGACCGCGGTGCTCGGAACGAGCCGCGGAGAGATTTGGCTGGGGACCGACGCCGGCGCATTCGTTCTGAGAAACGGAACCTGGCACCGGATTTCAGCCCTTAACGGATTGGCGGACGACCATATCCTCGCCATCACCGAGGACGCTCAGGGGAGGATCTGGCTGGGGACCCAGTTCAATGGGATTGTGATGTATCAGTAGGGGAAGTCGCCGAGATGGATCGGTCCGGCGGCCCGTTCGACTCCCTTGACAATCGAACCTTCCCGCACGAGCTCTATCATTGCGTTGATATCGGGATGGAGCGGACGATCGTCATCGAGCCGCGCAACCCGCAGTACACTCTCGATATCCAGGTTATTGCCATCAATGACGACCCGCTTTGCCATAATAAGTCTTCCGATCGGCCGGAAAAAATGCAAGATAACCATCCACATTGCACCATGTTATGTCAAGAGAAACGGCCGGGCGCGGGGCTGAGCGCGCTTATAAGCCGGTGCGCATCTTTTAATTAAAAATATTTCAGATAAAAGTTTAATCTTGACACGTAGTTTGCTAGTTATTATGGTTAGCGCAAAAGGAGAGGTATAGAAAAAACGCTACTGTTTTCAAAGACCTAAGCTGCACTCGTTACGTGGAATAGTTAGGTATGTGAAAGCAGGAAGCGTATTTTTTTGAGCTTAGCCATAAGAATACGTTTGACGATTGGCATGAGTGTGGTATTAGTATTGATTTTGCTCATGCTTGGGAGTGAGTAGATGGATTTAGTGGCCAGGCTGCTTTTCTTTTCTTCCATTGGGATTATTCTGTATGTTTATGCAGGTTATCCCATCGTATTATTTATCCTCGGTCTCTTCAAGAGACGCCGGAAACAGCGTCCCGATGAGTTGGAGGAGTATCCGAGCGTCGCGCTGATCATCTCCGTCTACAACGAAGAAAAGATAATCAAGGAAAAGATCGAAAACAGCCTCCAACTCGATTATCCGAAGGACAAGCTTCGAATCGTAATCGCGAGCGACGGCTCCATAGATGATACGGAGAGGATCGTCAAGGAGTACGAGGGGGGGAACATCGTTCTCAAATCCTTCGACATCCGTGAGGGAAAGAGCGCCGCACTCAACAGGACGATCCTTGGGATAAACGAAGAGATTCTCGTATTCTCGGACGCCAACGCGTTTTATAAGGAAGATACACTCAAGAAACTCGTGCGGAACTTCGCCGATGAAGATGTGGGATGCGCGGTCGGCCGGCTCGTATACGTGAGCAATCATTCGTATGTCGGACGCGGCGAGAGCCTCTACTGGCGGTACGAGTCACTTCTCAATCGTCTCGAAAGCCGGATGCGATCCGTGCTGGTGGGAACCGGGACGATATTTGCCATCAGGAGAGGACTCTTCAGGCCGGTAATGAATGATGTCGCCAACGATTTTCAGGTTCCCGCCGAGGTCGCGGCACAGGGGTACGGCGTCGTATACGAGAGCGAGGCTATTGCGTACGAACGGTCGACGTACTTCTTCAGAGAGGAGTTTGCCCGCAAGAGAAGGATTATCGTGCGGGGTCTCACCGGTTACCGGCACCTGAAGCACAATTTCGGGAGTCCCTTCAGGGTATTCCAGTTCATATCCCGCAAGCTTCTCAGGTGGTGGATCGGACCGTTGCTGCCCCTTATCTACTTTACGAATCTGCTGCTTATCGATAATCCGATATTCATGACGCTCTTTGTCCTTCAGAATATCTTCTATATCAGTGCGGCTGTCGGAGCGCTGCTTCGAAGGGGAAGGATCCAGTCGAAGTATTTGTTCGTTCCGTTTTACTTCGTGCTCGTCAACGCTGCCTCTCTTGCTGCAATAACAACTTACCTCAGCGGGAGGCGTCTCTCCTCCTGGGAGAAGGCGGAGACGACACGGGATGTCCAGGAGCATGCATTTCTCAGACCTCATCTCACGGTAATCGAGGGAAAAAAGGATTACTCCTACCTTGAGAAGCGGGAAAGCATGGAAAACCTCGAGAAGATCCCGTAGAGCACTTCGATGGAATCATACCGAATCCTCTTTTTTGTCAGCTCCCTCAAATTGGGTGGCGCCGAAAATCATCTTCTCAATCTTTGTCGTTTTCTGAAATCGTCCTCGCATGTGCCCGCGGTTTGCACTGTTTCGTCCCGCAGTGGAGAGCTCGAGGACGTCATCGCCGCGGAATCGATTCCTCTCTTTCGTCTCGATCTCGGATCGCTGAAAGAACTTGCCTTTCCGGGAGCTGTTCTCAAGGTCAGGAGGATCGTGCGAGAATTTGCCCCCGACATAATCCACGCCCATATGTTCCACGCTGAGGTTGTTTCGGCCCTCGCCGCCCGTTTCTCAAACGCTCCGCTCTTTGCCACCAGACACAGCGCCGGGCTCGAGTTCGAGGGAGGGAGGCGTTGGGCGGTTCGTATGATGAGATCAAGATTCGATTTGCTCTTCGCCGTGAGCGACGAAGCGCTCGAGGAAGCGGTTCGAATGGGTTATTCCAGGAAGCGTCTCGTCACGCTCCCGAACGCCGTCGACATCGACCGGTTTCGTCCCCTCGATGACGCGCAGAAGGGCGAACGGAAGCAGTTACTGCTCGAGGCTGTTTTTCCCGGGAGAGTCCGGGGGCGGGGTCTTATCGTTGGCTCCGTCGGCGGCCTGAAATCGGTCAAGAATCTCGCCCTGATACCCCGGATAGCGGCGCGGTTTCTTCGTGAGAGACCCGATCTTGCGCCCTCTGTGCGGTTCGTGATCGTGGGGGAGGGGCCGCAGCGGGAGGAATTGACGAGGATCGCTGAGGAACTAAGGGCTTCCGCCGTTGTCACGATGCCGGGGAGCACCGATCGTCCTGAGGATTACTATCCACTCTTTGATGTCTTCATTCTGCCGTCTCTCACGGAAGGCGTGCCGATGGCGCTGCTCGAGGCGATGGCTTCCGGCGCCGCGTGCGTGGCGACCGATGTCGGCGGCGTGGGGGAACTTCTCGGTCCCGCGGGCGAACTCGTTCAGAGCGGAGACGAGGACGCCCTGTACCGGGCCGTCGAAATGCTGCTCGACGATGCATCCCTGCGGCGGGAGCTAGGGGAGAAAGCCCGACGGAGAGTGGCGGATAATTATGACATACGCGCCTGGGGCAGGAGGATCGAAGACGCCTACCGTTCGGCTTTCGTCGGGAAGAGAGGCGGGTGAGAGGGCGCTCATTTGCGTCGAACCGGATTCCATCCGGTAATGCTTTCGAAAAAGAGAATCCAGCGGCCGCCTCTCGGGATGCTCCATGCCGACGATCACCCCAAAAAAGTGAAACTTTTAACCTCCCTCGGGAATATATTATGAGAGAGGAACGTGGAACGGTCGGCTTTCAAATTGAAAAGAAGGAGGTGAGAGGTCGTCCGAGACGACCCCTGAGACATGAAAAGAATCGTTATCGTTTCTATTGTCATCTTCGTAGCGATATCGTTTTTCGTTACGACCTTCGCCTTCGCCGGCGAAAAGAAATGTTGCGCTGACAAGATCGCAGCGGCTCAGAAGAAAGACATCTATGTGAAAAGCGACGGCGAGAATGTCCTTGTCTACAGCGACGACGGCGACGGCGAGATCAAGATCAGGAAGAGCGGAAAAGGCGCCTACATGGGTATCTATATGGAGGACCTTTGCAAGAAGGCTATCGAGAAAAACAAGTACCCGAAAAAGACAGGCGTTTTAATCACCAAGATTGTCGAAGACAGTCCCGCCGAGAAGGCCGGCATAAAGAAAAACGATATTATTTTCAAAATTGCCGGCAAGGAAATCGACTCGACAAAGGAACTCTCAATGACTGTCAAACAGCATGAGCCCGGCGCGGAGATCGACGTGGTTCTCTATCGCAAGGGAAAAAAGAAGACGATCGGGATTACGCTCGGCGAACAGCCATACGAGTTTTACACCTTCAACGCCGATGAATTCAAGGACTACGCGATGGAGCTGGGCAGGTACGCGGGTGACATCGGCAGTTCGGTCGGTTTTTGGCTCAAGGACAACTTCGGGCTCAAGGGGAGACTCGGGCTGCATGTCATGGAACTGGACGAGGATATGGCGGGTTACTTCGATGTCAAGGAAGGCGGGGGAGTCCTCGTTCTCAAGATATCGGAGGACAGCCCGGCCGAGGAGGCCGGTATCAAGGCGGGAGACGTCATCACGCTCGTGAACGGGGAAAGGATATTCGAACCCGAGGATCTGATCGATGAATTGTGCGGATTCGAGGAAGGCGATGAGGTCGAGCTCACGGTGGTCCGTAAAGGGAAAAAGCAGAGTTTCAAGATAGAGCTCGAGGAGGACTATCTCAGTAGGAGAATAATGGTTCGTCCCCCGAGGACAATCCGCAAGGTTCCGAAGTGGCAGCACTTCGATTCCCCGCAAGTCGAGGTGAATGTGTATGAGAAGGAGCTGGTGGAGAAAGAGCTCGAGAAGCTCAAGAAAGAGCTCGAGAAGCACGAGGAGCGAGTGAAAGAGCTCGAGAAAGAAAAGAAGTAGCGTGATCGCGTGGCCAGCCGCCGAGGCCGCGGCGGGGCGGCGGTCCCCC
>CBDUQN010000023.1:0-34657 GCA_965369375.1 uncultured bacterium
AGGGGACGTGAACTTCGTTTCTCATCCGGCATAGGGGACGTGAACTTCGTTTCTCCACCTTTTCCCGGTACGCGGGTCCCGAGTTATACGCGCAGAACGCTTATCCTGCCGTCGGGAGCGCCGTAGTGAACTTTGCAGCGATTCGTGAGATCGATATTGACCTGGCAGGCGGTTGTGAGGTGATGGCCGCAGAGACCGCACGTATCGGGACAGGAAGACGGCTCGGTTACGTTGGGATTCTGTATTCCCTCCTCATCCTCGAAGGTCCACCGTTCCATCTTCTTATAGAATCGTGCATCACCCGAAATGAGATCTCTGACTTCCCCATGCGCGGGGCATTCCTTCGTCATGAAGACCTTGTTATCCTCCTCAAAGAGGGTTGCATCGATCTTTCGCCGGCACTCTCCGGGCAGAGAGACATGACTCGCTTGGGCAAACCCTTCGGCGTGGCGTGTGACGGATGGTCCGTCCGTGATTCGGGGCAGGATCCCGATATGACGTTCCGGGCATCAACTTCACCCTTCTCGAGCGAGCGCCGGATACCTCATGGAGGGCATCGCGTCGCGCCTATTCCCTGTTTTATTATCAAAACCGGAAATCCTAATTCAATTATTTTCTTGCCCCGGTTATTAATTATAGTGCAATAAATCCGGGATAGAGCGTGCAGCATATCACTTATTCCCATCGATACCATTGTGGTACGGTCTGGTTCTTGCTCCCATTTGAGCGGCGAACAGTTTTTCTTGACGCGCGCAGACGCATTTGATTATTGTTCATCGGACCTTAATTGAGAGCTATGGGAAAGAAGAAGGCACTACTTATCATACTTGCAGGGGTGACTTGTGTCGCCCTCGTCAACGCGTTCTCGGATCGTGAGCGCCGGGGCGGGAGCGTGCCTGTGTCCGTCACCGTCCCCCCTCACGCGGCGGTTGACGCCGTCGCGGTGACGGTCGAAGCGCCGCCTGAGCCGAGCTATGCAGGTAAAGTCCGCAAGAATGCGATCTTTTTCAATCTCATGCTCGCATGCAACATACCGCCAGAGGAAATCAAAGAGGTCGAGAGGGCGTCGCGCTCCGTCTACAACTTCAGTGCAATATATCCCGGACAGCCGTATGAGCTCTACACGGACAGCGCCGGACATATAGATAGGCTCACCTTCGGCATAGACGAGGAATATTTTATCGAAATAAACCGCGACAACGGATCGCTGACCGCCGAGAGAAAGACATACCCCTTCGAGCTTGAAATCAAGAGCGCCTCGGGCATCATCACGCAGTCGCTCTTCGTATCACTCCAGAACCAGGGTCTGCCCACCGATCTCGGCCTGAAACTCACCGACATCTTTGCGTGGGATATTGACTTCTTTACCGATGTCCACAAGAACGATTACTTCAGGGTCATTTACGAAGAGAAGACCAGGCATGACGGGATCAAGAAAATCGGAAATGTTATTGCCGCCGAGTTCAACACCCGGGGAATCAATCATTACGCGTTTCTATTCGAGAATGAAGAGGACTTCCCCGATTACTTCGACGAAACGGGGAGATCGCTCCGCAAACAGCTTCTCAAGGCGCCGCTTTCCTACACGCGCATTAGCTCCAACTACAGCCGCCGGCGTTTCCATCCTGTGCTCCATCGCTGGGCCCCGCACCTCGGCATCGATTACGCCGCCCCGACGGGCACGCCGGTCATGTCGACGGGCGACGGAACGGTCATCACCGCTTCACGCACGAAGGCGAATGGCAAGTATGTGAAGATACGCCACAGCAGCAACTATATAACGTACTACCTCCATTTCTCCCGCTTTGGAAAGGGCATACGAGGAGGGGCAAAGGTCAAACAGGGTCAGGTTATCGGCTATGTCGGCGCCACGGGGTACGCTACCGGTCCGCACCTCGACTACCGTGTGAAAAAGAACGGCCGGTTCGTCAATCCCCGCAGATTGAAGCTTCCTCCGGCAAAACCGGTGAGCGATTCGAACATGACCGCTTTTGCCGCGCTGGCAGACATTCACATCGAGCACCTCTCCAGCATCCCGATCCACGATTGGCGCACGCAGCACTACGCTTCGGACGGTAAGCGGGGAAACGAGAGCTACCTGAACGGCATCATCGAAGAGTCGATACCGGCGCAAACCTACCCTTCTCACTGATCAATGGCTGAAAGGGAACGGATTCTCGTACACGTCTGCTGCGCCTCGTGCTCCAGCTACGTGTTTGAGCATTTGCGCGAACGCTACGACGTTGCCGCGTATTTCTACAATCCGAACATTCATCCGGAGGAAGAATACCTTCTGCGCCGCGACGAAATGAAATCTGTATGCGATCACTACGAGGTCCCGCTCGTCGAAGGGGCATACGAACCATCGGTCTGGTACCAGGCGACCGAACCCTACCACCACCTCCCAGAGAAGAGTGAGCGCTGCTGGGCATGCTATCGCCTGCGTCTCGAGAAAACAGCCGCTGTGGCGAAGGAGATGGGGATCACGTGCTTTACTTCCACCCTCTCGGTGAGTCCCCACAAGATCTTTGAGCGCATCGCGGTGGCCGGTGAAACCGCCGCGCGCGCACACGGATTGAAGTTTCTAGCCGAGGATTTCAAGAAAAAAGACGGGTTTAAGATCAGCGTGCTGCGCAGCAGGGAGCTCCGCCTTACGAGGCAGGATTACTGCGGATGCTGCCTGAGCCGCGAAGAAACGAAAGCGAGAAAACGGGAATCAGATGAGGGTTGAAGGCGGCGGGACAACGTGAATCAGGCGGGCAGTGAGGACTTCTGGAAACTTCAGCATCTGAGAATTCAGCATTTGAGAATGAGGCGCTTGTCCTCGAACGGGAGCACCTCGCCGATGATCGCCGCATCCCCGACACCGCTGTCACGAATCGCCTCGAGGTACGGCTCGGCCTTGTCCGCGGTGATCGCGACGAGAAGACCGCCGGAGGTCTGAGGATCATAGAGGAGCATCTCCTTCGCGGGAGAGAGCGTTCCAGAAAGGGCCAACTTGTCTTTGACGAATTCCCTGTTCGAACCTCCGCCACCGGTGAGATATCCCTTCTCGGCGAATTCGAGGGCGCGGGGAAGCGCCGGCACATTCTCGACATCAAAGGCGATCGCCACATCGGAGCTCTCGGCCATTTCGAGGGCATGCCCGAGGAGCCCGAATCCGGTCACGTCGGTGCATGCATGGGCGTCGAATGCTTTCATTGCCTCGCTTGCCGTGCGGTTCAGGGCGGTCATCACGCTATAGAACGAGCGCTCATCATCCTCGGAAAGCTTGTCTTTCTTCAGAGCAGTCGAGTAGATACCGGACCCGAGCGGTTTGGTCAGGACGAGTCTGTCCCCCGCCACTGCCGCGCTGATGCGCAAAATATCGCGGGGATCGATCAGCCCCACGACCGAGAGACCGTACTTGAGCTCCGCATCCTTTACTGTGTGTCCGCCGACGATAACCGCCCCCGCTTCGTTCACCTTGTCGGCGCCCCCTTTGAGCATTTCCTCAAGAACATCGAGCGGAAGCGTTTTCTCGGGAAAACAGACGATATTGAGCGCCGAAAGAGGACGCCCACCCATCGCGTAGACGTCGCTCAGAGCGTTTGTCGCTGCAACCTGGCCGAACGTGAAGGGATCGTCGACAATCGCGGGAAAGAAATCGAGCGTGAGAATAATAGCCGTGTCGTCGCTGAGGCGCATTACGCCGCTGTCATCCGCCTGGTTGTAACCGATTATCAGATCGGGATGATGCTGTTCGGGCAGGTTTTTGAGCACTGGCCACAACACCGTCGGGCTGAGCTTTGAGGCTCAGCCGGAGCATGAAGCCATCATCGTAAGACGGTATTTTTTCTTCACTTACTCACCTCCTTCGAAACAGTCATGATCCTGCCTCAGTTAACGAAGCGTATGTATCGCCGTGTGGCGCACGGCCTCCGCCGCCTCCATGAGCGACTCTGAAAGCGTTGGATGGGGAAATACCGATTGGGAGAATTCATGCACCGTCATCCCCCTTTCCACGGCGATGATACCCGCCGTGAGAAGCTCCGTCGCCTGCGCCCCGATTATGTGCAGCCCGATGAGTCTCTCCTCATCCTTTGTCGCGAGCCACTTGACGAATCCCTCCTCCTCACCGAGTCCCATCGCTTTCCCGTTGGCCGCAAAGGGAAATCGCCCGATCGAGTAGGCCACTCCCTTCTCGCGTGCTTCGTCCTCGGTCATGCCTACGTGTGAAACCTCCGGCAGCGTATAGATTGTCGAAGGGATCGCATCGTAGCGTATCTCCCTCTTGCTCCCAAGCGCATTCTCGGCCGCGACGATTCCCTCTCTCGTGGCGACGTGCGCAAGAAGCAGCCCGCCGACGACATCGCCGGCGGCATAGACTCCGGCCGCACTCGTTTCCATCCGGGTGTTCACGGCGATGCCGGCGGTTTCAACATGAACATTCATTCCTTCGAGACCGATATCGGTAACGTTGGGCCTGCGTCCGACGGAGACGAGGACGATTTCGGCATCGATTTCGTTTCCGTTTTCGAGCCGTACCGTGACTCCGTCAGTTTCTCTCTCGATAGAAGCCACCTTGACCCCGAGGTGCACATCGATTCCCTTGCGCCGCATCATTGTTCCAAGATATTTTCCGACCTTTGCGTCCTCGGTGGAAATCAGCGTCGGCAGCATCTCGACGATTGTGACCTTCACGCCGAATGCATTGAAAATGGATGCGAATTCGCAGCCGATCACACCCCCCCCAACGACGAGGAGACTCTCGGGTATCCGGTCGAGATCGAGAAGATCGGTGCTGCTCAAAATTCTTTCTCCGTCGAACTCCATACCCGGAAGCTCCAGCTCCCGAGAACCGGTGGCGATTATCACATTTTTCCCCTTCACCTTCCCTATGCCACCGATCTCGATCTCTCCGGGACCGGTCACCCGTCCCACTCCCCGATAGACCGTTACCTTTCTCCCTTTGAGCAGTCCTTCCACACCGGAAACGAGTGTACCGACGACCCGGCGTTTGTTTTCGAAGACGGCCTTGGAATCGAGTCTGATCGCTTCACCGCCGATAACGAGCTCCCCACCGGCCCGGATACGCTCTACGAGATGCGCGAGGGCGTGCAGGGTCTTCGTCGGTATGCAGCCGTAGTTGAGGCACGTGCCGCCGAGATGCCCCTTTTCCACGAGGCAGACGCGCGCTCCGAGCTGCGAGGCGCGAATCGCCGCGGGATAACCCGCGGGACCGCCACCGAGCACGATCAGATCGAATTCGCGTTCTGCATTGCCGGCCATCAGAAGATCCCCTCCACCTTGTTCTTGAGCAATTGTGCCTGTGATCTGGTGAGCCTGACTTCGGTCTTCTCTTTCGTTTCGAGAACCATCATGTAGTTACCGCCCGACCATGGGACAATCTGGGTGATTCGCCTCAGATTGACGATGTGCGTCCTGCCGAGGCGGATGAACATAGCCGGATCGAGTTGCACCTCGACCTCGTCGAGATCGCCGTAGTTTGTTTGAAAATTCCCCTCTTCCGTGTGAACGGTGACGTGGGAACCCGTCTGGTGCAGCATCGCTACCTTCACGACCTCTATCAACTCTACCTCCTGCCCTTTCCGTATGACGATACGGGGAAGGAAACGTGTGCCGATCTTTATCGTTTCGGCCATCTTCCGCACCCGTTCCACGTATTCCTCTTTTCTCGGGATAATCCTCCGCGCCCGTTCGAGCGCCGCCTCGAGCCTATCCTTCTCGATCGGTTTGAGAAGATAATCGAGCGCATTGACCTCAAAGGCCTTTATCGCGTACTGATCGTACGCGGTCGCAAATACGACCAGCGGCATTTCACCGGCGTGAAGGAGGACCTGTATCACCTGAAAGCCATCCATGACGGGCATCTGTATATCGAGGAAGACGAGATCCGGCTTCTTCTCATGAACGAGCCGCACCGCCTCCTCGCCGCCCGCCGCCTCGCCGATGATTTCGATATCTTCTTCATCATCGAGGAGAAACCTCATCTCATCACGGGCCAGCTTCTCGTCATCGACAATCAACACCTTGATCGGCAATGCTCTTCCTCCCTTCACCTATGTACGGAATATAGAGCCTGACGACGGCGCCGCCGCCGCCGCGCGGCAGTATGTTGAAATCTCCCTTTCCGCATGCATAGATACTGAGCCGTTCAACGACGTTTCTGAGTCCCATCCCCCTCTCGAGCAGCTCATCGAGAACAAAATCATGTTGCCGGGGACCGTCATTCTCGACTTCAATCTCGATCCCGCTCCCCCGAACCTTTGAAGCGATTCTGATCATCCCCCCCTCTACCTTGTGGGAAATCCCGTGCTTGATCGCATTCTCGACGAGCGGCTGGAGTATCAGAGAGGGCACCTCCCTGCCGAGCGTCGCCGGTTCGACATCCTTGATCACTTTGAGCTTTTCGATTCCGAAGCGAAGGCGCTCGATCGAAAGAAAATCATCGATAAATTTCAGCTCGTCACCGAGCGAATGGGTTTCCGAAGAATCCTCGAGTGACTTGCGGAAGATCGATGAGAGTTTCCTCGTCATCTCCCTCGCTTTTTCCGCATCGGTGCGTATCAAAACCGAGATGGAATTGAGCGTATTGAACAGGAAGTGGGGATTGATCTGACTTCGCAGCGTCGTGAGCCGCGCATGGATAAGCTGGTTCTCCTCCTCTCGGAGGATCAATTCAATCCGCGTGTTGTTTGCGATCTTGAGCGCTATCCCGAGGGTGTATATGACGACGATGAGATCGAGCGCAATGATGATACGCTCTTCGGGAAGATACCCATAGAGAAGCCCGGACTGACCGAACCGCGCGAGCAGCTTGTATCGAACAACTGCGAATATAATGGCCACCGCGAACGGGATGAAATTGCGATCGAGTTTACGCTTGAACAGCGCTTCGAAAAAGTTGTAAACGATGAGAAACGGATTCAGAGAATAGCTCCAGATTTCTCCGCGTTTCCCCAAGGTCGAATAGAGCAGGCCGCTTGCGAGCCCCGCTGCCGCGTAGAATGGAAGCGCCACCGTCTCACCAAAGAGATAGCATACAATCCCGATGGCCGCCCCGACACCCAGGCCGATCCACGCTCCGCCGAGAAAACCCGCGAGCAGCGCGCCTTCGAGCGATAGATCCATTGCGCCCTGATCGACGAGTATTCTCACGAGCACACCGATCACGAAAACACTCGAAAAAAGAAACGCTGTTTTTGAACGTGCCGTTTGCGACACCGAAACCTTCATCAAGGATTCAATGACAAAGCGGAATCCCAGGGCGAGGCTGATGATTCCCGCCATTACCGCAATCCGCAGCAGTAAATTGATTATAAGAAGCTGATCTTCTGTGAGATTCATAGGCATATGAGCGAGGTTGGCAAATTACAGGTGATCCAATATAAGATTTATGATCCTGTCATTGTAATATTTCTGTCTTCGGTTTCCTTTTATTCGCTCGTGCAGCGTCCCGTCTTTCCGGTACAACAGCGTCGTCGGCAGCTTGCCTACGCCGCCGAATGCTTTTGCGGTCCGTTCCCCGTTGATGAAAACGGGATATTGAATTTTGTGCTCGTCAATGAAGTGCCGCATGACATGTTCGCCCTTATCATCGATCGCGACACCAAGTATAACCGCCCTGCCTCTGAATTTCTTATTCAGGGCATTCATGGTACTGATCAATTCGAGACAATCCTTATTCCAGGTGACCCAGAAATTCAATACGACGACTCGCCCCTTGAATTCGGATAGCGTCGTCGTGCTCCCGTCAAGCCCCGTGAGGGGCACATCGGTGTCTTTTAGAACTATCTTCTCCGGTTCCGCCTGCTGCTGCTCGGATGGTTCCTTCCCGCACGAACCTGAGACAAGCAGATACATCGTCACCGCCACAAGCAACAGGCCGCGATAGCGCTTCACCTGAATCACGGTCTTCCCCATCTAGCCCTTTTCTCACAACTCCTTGATCAGCAGGCCTGCAATCGTATTCTTCTGTATCTCCTTTGTTCCCTCGTATATCTCTGCAACTCTGGCATCGCGGTAGAACCGCTCGACCTCGTACTCGGTCGTATATCCGTATCCACCGAGAATCTGAATTGCCTCGTCGGCGACGAGCACGGCGGTGCGTCCAGCCACATACTTGGCCATCGAGGTGAGTTTCGGATCGATCCTGCCCTGATCATAATTCCACGCGGCTTTGTATGTCACAAGGCGGGCGGTCTCGATCATGGTTGCCATATCGGCGAGCTTGTGCTGCGTAACCTGGAAATCCGCGATACGCTTGCCGAACTGTTCACGTTCTACGGAATACGCGATCGCCCGATCGAATGCTCCCTGTGCGATACCCAGCGCGGTGGCAGCGATCTCGATGCGGCTTTCATCGAAAAACTCGAGGACCTGGTAGAATCCCTTACCGTCCGTGCCGATCAAATTCGCAAGCGGGACCGTTACGTCGCTGAAAGAAACTTCGGCGGTCGATGTCATCTTGATGCCCATCTTTTCACCGACGTCCTGCGTCGCGATGCCATCGGTTCCCTTTTCGACGAGTATCGTTGCCATGCCGCGGTAGGTTGGTTTCACCTCTTGATCCGTCTGACAGAGCACGATGTAATAATCGGCTATCTCACCGTTCGTTATGAATGTCTTTGTCCCGTTTATGACCCAGTTGTCACCCTTTTTATCGGCCCTCGTATCCATGCGGGTGATGTCACTGCCGTGGTTGGGTTCCGTGAATGCGCCGGCCGAAATCATCTCACCGGCCGTGAGTCCCTTGAGCAGCCGATCCTTCTGTTCATCGCTTCCGAATCGCATGATGATCTCGGATGAAAAATCAGAGAGTGCCAGGGCCGTTCCGATACCGGAGTCTCTTCTGCAGAATTCCTCGACAACGAGAACATTCTCGAAGATGCCGAGTCCCTGCCCGCCGTACTCCTCGGGGTAATGGAGACCCAGAAAACCCAGTTCACAGGCCTTCTTCCACAGCGACGTGGGAAACGAGTGCTCTTTTTCGTGCTCGAGGGCAATTTCGCGCGTGAACTCACCTTTTGCGAATTTTCTAACCGCCTCCTGGATCTGCTTCTGCTCCTCTGTCAACTCGAAATCCATTGCTTCCTCCACGTTTGGCTCAACAGGTAGTTTTTCCGATAACTGACCGAATAAATCGTTCCCGCTATAGCCGGATAATCCTTTGGCAACGGTGGCGATTCTATCAAAAGCCGCCCTCATTAATCAACATGATAGTTGCCGCACCAAAATCAACAGGCAACGAAAGGGATTTATGTCCTTCATGGTACGGTATTTGCGAAACTTTGCCGGCAGGAGGATACTATGCAACTTCGGTCCGAATTTGTGATTCTCGTCGTATCAGTTTTATTTGTAACGAGTTCCGTAATCCATGCGCAAACGGCTTCAAGCTCTTCGCGTATAGCGGCGGAACAGCTTTTTGTGGAATCACAGAAAGCCCTCTCGAGGGGAGACGATGAAGCGGCCGAACGCTATCTCAAGGATGCGCTCAAGAAAGACGCGAGCTTTACCTCAGCCATCTGGCAGCTTTCACAGATCTATGAAAAGCGGGGAAAGCTCGAATATGCGCGCGAGCTTCTCCTTCGCGGCCTTCAGCAGGAGCCGAACGTCGTATGGGCCAAGGATAAGCTGGCCCGGCTCGAGAAGGTCCTCGTGCGCAGGCTGCTGTTCGAATCGGAACGATATATGGAAGCGGGCGAATATAACCGGGCCATGCCCAAGCTATCACTCTACCATGGAATCAAGCCATACGATCCGGTTCCACTGATAATGCTCGGAAGATGTCACCTTGCCCTTGGAAATCTCGAAGCGGCAAAGAGCTTTTTCTCGCAAGCGCTCGAACGGGATCCGTCCGATCCGGAAGTTCTCGCGCTCGTGGAAGAGACGGAATCGCGAATCGACCGGACATCGCTCAGTTCGGCAATCAACAGCGCTCATAAGCTTCTCTCGAATTACTCGCCCGAGAACAATGTCAGGATACGGGAAGCGCTCGAGGCCGTTCTCGCTCTGGATCCCACTAACACCTGGGCGAGAGAAAAGCTCGGCGAACTCGAGATCCTCAGCGCCGAAGCGCAAGTAAAGAGCGCTGATAACGATGACAAAAACCGCGAGACCGCGGCGGGCGGCCGAGAAACTGTGCCGGGCGACCGCGAAGCAGCAACGGGCATTTGGAAGTCTGTCATCGGCACTGTCAAACGGGTACGAGTGAAGGATTACGCGCTCCTGCTCCTGCTTGCCGTTGTCGGAATTCTGCTGGTAATCGACATAAGGCGCAGACAGGGACAGAGAAGCCATCCGCTCCAGGGTAGCCTGACCCTCATGCCGATCCTCGATATCGTTTCGCTGATCAACAGCAACCTGAAAACGGGAAGGCTCGTGATACATACCGACAACGCCAAGGGTGAAATATATTTCGAAAAGGGAGAGATTATCCACGCACGGTGGAAGGGATTCGATGGGAAAAAGGCATTTCACAAGATGATGGATTTGCGAATAGGCAACTACTACTACAAGAATCATCTGCCGAACATCAAGCACACGATAGCCGAGCCGCTCAGCCTCTTGCTCCTCTCCATGAAATTGAAAATGGAAGCGGCGGAATCCTCGGGTCACAGCAGCAACGAAGAATACACTACGACGGTTTACCGCTGAGACGATTCATTTCCCGATTGATGTGTTACGATTCATTTCACGATTGATGTGTTGGAAATGCCGCTAGATGAGTGTTTCGATGCAGGAATCATTCAATGAAGGACTGCTCGCGTGAGAATTGCGGCTGTACCTGATCTCCCACCGCAGCGATGGATATATTTCCTCCCCACTCCCCCTGCACGATATGATGAAACGCTCACGGATGCTCTGCATGATTTTACTCACTTCATCGCGCGACCTGTTTATAACGAAGAATGAGTAACTCATCGGCTCCTCGCCCTTCGACACTATCCCGTTAGAGCAAACACCCTTACATATGCTCTTTTCAAGGAGCTTCATGAATCGTGTTCCCCCGTCGACCATCCCGACCATGCGAACATCGACGAGATGGAACTCTCCGCCGGTCAGCTCGGCGCGCTCCATCATCATATGAAGGGGATGGATCAGATCCTTTTCGTGATTGAAAGGCGGATCCATGGGCAGGAGAAGACTGATCGTATTCCGCGGATTGATCTCGACCTCTCCGTCGAGCGCTTTTGCAAGCCTATTGAGGACAAGCCCACGGTGCGCTTCCTGATAGGTGAGAAAGTCTTTTATTCGTTCCTCCGTGTCCGTCATACGCCCGAAAGAACGGGGCCTCATTGAAATTTTCAGCCTCCTGCTGACCACTCCGGCGCCGAGCAAATCCTCCCTGATCGAAGCGGAACTCTCGATGAACGGAATTTCTCCCATCCATTTTACATACGCCTCCGTAGTGGTGACGATGAAATCCTTCAACCTCCCATGTCCCGTAGGCAGGGAAAGGTCATCCATCTTCAACTTGAAGCCCTTTATTCTTCCCGTTCTCTCGAGTTCCCGGAACATATTCCTTATCTCGGTCTTGACTCTGATGAGGATCCGGCAGACATTCATTTCCTCCGACTCGATCATAAAAATCTTCTGCAACTCATCGAGATTGGCAATGAGCTTCTCGATATTGCGCCACCCAATATCGAGCAGTTTCTCGCGCTCTTCCTGGGGCAATGTCGCCTTGTCTTCGCTGAGTATCCTTACCGCGTTTCGTATCGAGGTGAGCGGTGTCCTCATGCGGTGCGAGATAGATGTAGCGAAACGCGAGTGAAGCTCGTCGAGCTTTTTCCATTGTGAAAAATCGTGCATGAATATCAGATAATAGGGAATGTTCAAGGCGGAATCCATATAATAGATCTCGAGCCCTATGAGGTCGCGTTTATCCCTGCCCGGCAGGGATATCTCGAGAAATGTCGAAACGGTGCGCTTTTCCCTGCTCTTGTCGAATATCGCTCTCGGACAGTTCCGATCTATCACACCGGCAAGTTCTTCCGCGGTACGGGTGGAAAACATCTCGTGCGCCCGTCTGTTGGCAAAGGTGAGATTATGCTCCTCATCGATCAGAATAACGCCCTGTTCGACCTTCTGAAGAACCACCTTCAGCGCTTCGATGCAGGAATCACCATGATACGCTCCCAACTCCATCCGTTCCGCGATGAGATCGAGTTCGATGTCTCTCGGTGGATTGAGAAGTACATGGTCAGCTCCGGCGTGGATCGCTTTTCTTGCGTTCTCGCGATCGCTCAAATCTACGACCGCAATGATGATCCCGTCATATCCCCGCTTGATGACATCAGAGATCAGATCGGCGCCATCCACCCCGGGAGCACCGAGGCACGCAAACACTGCCGCAGGCTTCTCGCATCCGAGAGCGTCGATCAGCGAGAACGGGTCATCGTACTCGACGATGTCCAAGGATCTATCAGCGAAGACCCGCGAGAGGGCTTCGGAAAGCGCTTCAGCACCACCCATGAGGAACACCGATTTTCGAGTCGGTGTTGAACGTTCCGTTTGTTTTTCCGGCATTACTTCGGTCTGATGTCTTTCCATAATCGCCGTCCTCCAACCAAAGCATTTTGATTTCAATTACGTGAAACGCAAGGGACGTGCCTCGGATATGGAGGAATTTCGCAGAACGAGGGATACCAGTTTTCAATTATGAGGAACAATCGGAGCAGGGCGCATTTGCATTATGCACACTGTATTCTTCTATTTATCAATACCCTGTTCGACCGGTTCGGGAGGCGCTGGAAGGCCTGATTCATCCTCGGGCTTTTTTCGGACGGGAAAATGATAGACGAGGGCCACCGATAACAGGGAATTGAATAAGCGATCGGCCTCTCTGCCGGCTTCGAGACCGCCGTACAACCGCAATCCGATATTGTCCGATAATACCTGGTCGACGGTTATGATATACGCCTCGCGGGATCCACCTTCTCGGTACTGCAAGATGTAACCGGATACATAGAACTGCGTGGTCCGTGTCAGGGAAAAGCCGATTTGAGCTGCGAGCAGGAGAAAATTCTTATTGATGAATTCGCTGTCGGACTTTCTGCGCTCGCCGACGAGATTGTATGTCGCCGCGAGCCTCAAACCGATGAGTTGAAAACTATGCCGCCACTCGAGACCGACACCGCCGTCCAGTGACTTGAAGGAAAAAGGACGGAATTCCTCCGAGCCGAAGGGTAATCTGGCATCGAAGCGAATAAAGAGACCGCTCGTGTCGAGGGTATCGCCTTTGACCCTGAAGGTCATATAGATAAAAGCGTCACCGATACCATGAATGATGGAGGTGGTACGGTGCATGGCGGCGTATGATATTCCCATCCTCAGGAACGATTTGTGTCCTGCCTTGAATCCCAGTTCGCCCTCGAGAACGGACACCGTGCCTTCGTCCGGTTGCAGAAAGCTCTGCGAAATCGTGACCTGTGTTCTCAGTGAGTCGGAGATCGTGAAAAAGGAAGGGAGATCGAGGTACACACCTACCGCGGATACATCCGAGACAGCAATTGCGTGGAATACTATTAATAGTGATACGACGAAGGAAAAAAAATATCTGCTCAACAGATATCCCTTTATACAACCCCTTCGAGGAGGCGAATCTTTCCCTGATTTACGAATTGTACGACGATCGTCTTTCTGTATCCGGGCAGGGTTTCCTTGGTTACTACCTTTCCATAATCATTCCAAGAGCGGTGATAGACGATATCACCCACTTCGTATTCGCTTCCCTCACTGTACTCCCGGGCTTTTTCTACGTCGATATCTTCGAGAGCGAGATCTTCGAATTCCGACTGCTCCTCATCTCCGCCTGATTTGTCATCATGCTTCGATGTGCCGTCCCCGACCATATGGGGAAGGTATCCCTTGCAACCAGGGCATCTGAGCCAGAGCACCTCGTTGTTTTCCGCCTCCTCGACGACCGGCATTTGAAATGTCTTTTTGCAGACGGAACAGTATTGCTCGATATTGTTATCTTTCGTATTTGTTCCCGCCGTCTTTCGCTCTACCACGTGACCCTCCCCCTACGATGTAACGCCTGGATTCAAGAACCGATGCGGCAGCATTCATCTGCTTCTTGAGATGAGAGAAAACGCATCCCGCATACGGGACACTGAAACTTCCCGTCCAATCTTCCTTCGGCCTCTGCCTTTGCCAGCAATCTATGAAATTTGACGTAGTTCTTCCCTTTCTTCAGTATTTCTCCATCCCGGTCGCTACCATTCATTGCCACGCCTCCCTTCCCTGGGAATGAAAATCCTATTCACACATCATGATGTATCTATTTATCTAAAGCTGCACTATATATTGTGTCTCTATACCACTTCTCGTCGAACCTGTCAATACGATTTTTATTATCTCCGGCAAACCAGACCCGGTAACATGGAGTAATATATCATCAATTCGCTTTTTTGGCAAGCGCGCCGGCGAAAACCGGCGGTGAAAACCGGCGAAAACCACCGGGAAAACCACTTGGCGCAAAGGTACAATAGTTGCGAATAGATGGGGAATGAGTTGGAAAGCGGGAGAGCTTACTGCGCGCCCGCTACCGGATGACAACGATTTTGCGGACGTCCTTCTTCCCGCCCGCCTGTGCAAGCAGGAAGTAGACGCCGGGAACCACCTGCCGACCGTTCCTGTCCGAACCGTCCCACGTCATAGTCATGGTACCGCTGTATCGCTCCATCGAGTAGAGCTTCTTGATGAGTCTGCCGTTCACATCGTAGATCATGACATCGACCTGCGTCCTCACCTCTGCAAGATTCGCCGTTGATTGAGAATGAACGGTCCTCGAGCCCCTGCTGGCGGTGGGATCGTGATAGCTCGTGGGGATCTTGAGCGTGAACGTGCTGCGGTCGCGCGTGGGATTCGGAACGGTATATGACAGCAGCTCGGAGGTGACGGGAATCATCGCGGTCGCTCGTATCTCCCCCGATGAAAAGTCGAAGTCCCTCACCTCGCCCAATACACCGAGCCTGAACCTTGCGATTACATGATAGACGTACTCGTGCCCTGCCACGATATTCTCGTCACGATAGGTGTAATAATTCTTGTTGCCCCCGGTTTCATCTGCTACCCCGACGGTATCGAGAACCACTACCCCCCCGCCTGCAGAAAGATCTTCACGCACCACGTCGAAAACGGAACCGAAAACCTCTCCCGTTGTCACCCAGCTCAGATCGATATGATCATGGCTCACATATCCGGATGTCTGATAATACTTTATACCGATGTAGTAGTATTCCTTCTCGCCCTCTCCGACAGTTCTTACACAGTTTTCGGCCGTTACTCTCAGAACATTCTTGCCAGGCATGAAACCGGACATGAAGAACGCAGAGACTTCCTTGGATTCATCCCATTTCCCATCTGATGAGTTCAACACCCTCCTCGGCTGGTTGTTCAGAGAATACTCCGCTGAATGAATCCAGGGCGCATAATCTATCCTCATATCCGCGTCCTGGTTCGGATTCAAGTTCGGACGCGCACGATTCTCAATTTCAATATAGACCAGATAGCTCTCCCCGCCGATCAGCGTATCGGAGAAATTGGGTGGAAGGATGAAATTCACTTCAGGCGGTATTTCGTAGATGTCGACGGTGCTGTTGTTGTTGTCATCCCACATACCGACCTGCCCGAGTGTGTACTCACAGATGGGAAGAGGGGATTCGAGCTCGTAGTTGTTCATGATGCAGTCCACGAGCGGCTGGCAGGGATTGAAATACGTATTCAGGTTCGGAACGTTCATGTATCCCGATGTTGCGCCACACGGAGTTTCGGCGGCTGCGTACTCGTCGAGCGCCCAGAATATGTGACTCATCTCATGAATAAATACATGGGCGAATCCGAACTCCTGGTCGACGAACCGGCACGGCGGGTAACAGGTCACCATGTACGGCCCGCCTAGGTAGGCGTATGCCGCGTAGCCACCCGACGGCCCCTGCCAGCAATAATTATCGCTCGCATCCGCCACAAACACGGTAAACACCCAGTCCACCTTGACGCCGTGAACCCTCTCGTACGCTTCCCGTGTCGCATTGTTGTGAGCATGGGTCCCCAACGTGGCATCGTCTGGATATGAAGATTCGATCTCATTCATCGCCTCGGTGATCCAGATGGGATCGCTGTTCCAATCGCCCATAATCGGTTCCAGTGTTACGGGGATCCTCTCGAAATAGTTTTGAATAAAGGTAAGTTTCAGCGGATCGAGCCAGAGCGCATTTAGCTGGTACTGACTGAGGCCGAACGAAATCGCCGCGCTCGCGGCGCTGAGCTCTTCATCGGTCCAATTCTCGCCGCTGCCTCTGCTCTCCGGCAATACGATGTTGATGAGCACCGTCCCTATCATGAGTTCACTGTTCTGTCTCACGCCCCTCTGCATGATCTCCGACGGTGAACCCTTACGGGGGCCTTCGTACTTAAACTCCCTCGCGACATTATCGGGGACCTCGAATACGAGATCCTTGAACGGTTCCAACTTCACGTTATCCGCCACTGCCTCTCTGACTATCTGCTCCTCTCGAATGAGCGCTCTCACGCCCCCGCGCACGAGCGGGCTCAGGTTATCGAGGCGGATATCCTCTGGCGATGTTACCAGCTCGACGTGCATCCCTTCGAAAATCGAGGCATTCACCCCTGCCGGGAAATGCCCTACGACCACATCGGGTGGGAACATCTGCAGTCCGCGCACGCCGTTTTGCTCGAGCATCCGGACGACATCACCCATTTTCGTCAATTCCGGATAGGTGATAATACATGCTGCCGGGTAGAGGCCACGGTCGATGAAGGTATCCGCAGCCGATGTTCCCGTCAACGTCAGTACGATTGCCAATGATACCGAGAGAATAAGTATGCGTGATTTCACCATGGACTCCTTGTGAGACCCCGGATCGGACTCCTTTTAATGCTAAAACCCTTTATAGAAATAATATAGCCATTTACTCGCGGAGAATGCAAATAAAAATCTTTCTCAGGAAGGGGAGCCGCCCTATGGGGCATATCGCTATTTCGATTCACCGTGATCATCCGGCATATAATACGAAAAGAGAACGGATTCTGTTACAACCGTTCTCGGCACGCCTGCCTGATTTCGCTTGCCGCCCATAATCCTCGTCGACCTGCTGCTTTCCACCCTGCTCCGGACGAGGCCCCAGAATGGGACCGAGCAGGAGAGATACAGCATGCATCTCTCCTGCTCTCTCATCTCCGCCTCGACGCCGCCGAGGTTTACCGGTTTGATGATGCTCTTCGACAGTTCATTAACCGTGCACTGGAACGCGCCGGCAGGAGTGATGACCTCCTCGTCATCGAGCACGGTGCGCTGAACGTCTTCCCTCTTCTTTATGAATACCGTTTCGAGGTCGTAATCTCGAATCTCCTCAATGGTCGGTTCCCTGAACGGGTCTGAACCTTCCTTCACATAGACTTTAGTTACGTACTCATGAAATTTTTCCGGTGAGTGAATAGCTCGCACCTTTTCATCGAGAACGAGCCTGACGGTAATCTTCTCCTCGACTGATTCCGGAAAGGGCGATGAGGATATCTCGATCGTCACCATGCCGTCCAAACGATCGATGACTGCAAGCTCCACGAGCGAGGAATCGCTCGTCCCGTACGCTTCGCCGACGACGAGATACGATACCCGGGCCCCCACGTCAAAGGTGAGGGATTCCAATGAAACACCCGGAATGAGAAAATCGACACTCGCAGCGCAAACCGGCTGCCCGGCCGAAAGACATGCAATAAAAACTATGAGAGCAATGATATGATTTGGGTGTCGCATCATCGACGCTGCTATCGGGCGGCCGCTGCTGCTTAATAGGCATGACATTGCACTATTCCTCGCGCGGAAGACGGCGTGAAGTAATATCTATTCTTCGTATAATTGTACACCGGTCAATGGCGATCAATCACACAAAAATTCAATGGTCCCCTGCGGTCGAATCCCGACCGGTGCAATGACCCGCCTTCGCCCAGTACGTTTCGAAATCAAAATCGGGACTCCAGTGCGATGTATGGCATCTGCGGCAGGATTTGCGCGCTTTCCTCTGGTAGGCGCCGTCGCGCGAATGCAGCGTGCCTTGTCCGTGGCAGGCCTCACACTGGACGCCGCGGAGATTGATGCCGCCCTTCTCGTAACTCTTCTGATCATAGCCGCTGAAACGTCCATACCCCGTTGTATGACAGGCGATGCATTCTGCATTCTCGGTATCTTCGGACAGCTCGAGCGTTTCGAATGCACGGAAATGTCTACTCAGTACGAAACGGGGCATGATATCGGCATGGCATCTCCTGCACATTTCGATCCCGATGTATCGCTCCTTTATCTGCCCGGTTACTTTATCGCGGGCGAGCAATTCGCTCAGGGCCAAATCCCTGCGGCGAACCCCTTCTTCGGCGCTGAATTCCTTGAGTCTCTTGGCCACCTCCAGATCCTCTGCAACGGTTCTGTCGAGGTGGAGAGCTCCTCTCTCCGTTATCACCGGCGGGGAACCGACGGTCGAGGCGATTGTGAGCTTGCCGATGGCCCTCCCCCTGTCTCCGGCGAAAAGCACCGGCGCTCCAAGATCCTCATAGGAACCGCCGGTCGTATCGGCGCAGTCATCCGTCGCATCCTGTAAGATGGGGGTATGTCCGCGAATGACGACATCGATGCCCTCGAGCGCGGGAAGCAGGTCTTTGAGCTTTTCCGCCCGCATGTGAGCAAGCAGTATGGTCAGATCGCATTTCCGGGCGCCAAGTTCCTCGAGTATTTCTTCGCCCGATTCGCGTGGATCGCGCAGCTCGAGGCCGCCGATATCTCGCTCGCCTTCACCGAGAAGCGCGAACACTCCTACGGTACATCCCCCGATTTTCTCAACAACGTAAGCAGGAAAAACGCGCTCCCCATTCTCATAGAGATTTGCGCAAATCACAGGCAAACCGGCTTCGGCATCCGCCCTTATGGCCCGCAGATCATAGCTCAGTTCTCTCTCTCCGAGAGCGACCGCTGTGTATCCCATACGGATCATCATCTCTGAGAGAAAACGGCTCCGATACATCTCCAGAATGCCGGATTTTCCATAGAAATCCCCGGCGGATAGAAGAATGAGTTCGGGATCCCTGACCCGCTCTGAATCTATTACTGCGGCCCGCCGGGCCACACCGCCAGCGGCTTTATCGCCTCATCCGGCGGGGCCGAGACGGCCTTTGACATCCCCGGTGAAAAGGATCGTTACAGTGGCGCCCTCTTCGCAGGTCCGCTCCTCTATGCAGCCCGCAAGGACTAGAAACAGAAGTACGCCGCAAAGGAAAAAGATGAATACCCTCATCGAGCTAACTCCGGATTCGAGACTCTCGCTCTCGAGATAATCAATGCACGCATATTACACAGAGTATAAAAAAAGGGGCAAAGAAAATCCAGTCTCCTTGCCCCTACCAAACTAAAGCCTTTTACTTTGCGACACGGCTCTTGAGAGACTTGCCGGCTGAAAAAGCGGGATATCTCGTTGCAGGAATAATAATCTCCTTGCCAGTCTGAGGATTGCGTCCTTTGCGCTTCTTGCGGCGGCGCGGCATGAATGTTCCGAAGCCGGTCACCTGCACCCTCCTACCCGCTGACAGCTCACTTGCAATGATGCCATCCTTGGGAGCTGTGCTGAAAATCGCATCGACGGTCGCACGTGAATCCTTCAGGGTTAATCCTGTTTTCTTGGCAACCCTTTCGATCAGATCAGTCTTATTCATAGTTCACCTCCTCTGCTCGACCTTGATTTCGTCGCTAATTTACAACTAGTTCTCTGACCTGTCAACACTTTTATACCGGTTTTTTCCCGTCCTGACAGTATTTTTTCGACATTCGGATTTTATGAAAAAATGCAAAATTTGAGTTTTCCCGCCTATCGGAGAAAGCATGTATCTGCCCGCAGCCGGCATGTAGATACCCGCGGGCATGCCCGTGGAACCCTGCCCTGCGGGTTATTAGAAGTAACCCCCGTACGGTGACTGGATCCCTCTCGGACCGCGTTCGTACATTAATTCGCGGTGTGCCTTGATCGCTATCTGGAAATAGTAACTCCATTCGTTACCGTATGTTCTGTAAACGAAGCTCGCCTGCCAGCAGTGGAGATCACGCGCAAGACTGTATGTCTGCTCTACGACATCATTCATCTCGATATTGTATTGCGTACGGTAGGTCAGCCGCCAGTTTTTCGTGACCTGTATATTCCCGCTGATATCGATGCTGCTGTCCACACGCGGAATATACTTCAACTCACCCGTTTCGAAATCGAAGAGCGATTCGATGCGCTCGGTATACTTGTATATAAGACTCAACGTCCACGTCTGCCGCCCTCCGGATATCAGTGAGCGGATATCATCCCCCTGGATGTCACTGTTCGATTGTTCGCCTGCCGGCGTTAGCTTTTCCCTTGTTTTGTGCTCCCATGTTCCCGGATACGCGAATGCGCCGTTGAAATTCATGCCGGCACCGAAGCTCGTGGAGAGGATCCTCCGTTCGTTCGGATCGTACGTATGATCGAGACTGAGCGTGAGCAGGCTGCCGATACCCGTTCGAATGCTGCTGTTAATATTCGAGAACTGTCTTCTTGCCGGGAGCTTTGGATTGAATCTGCCGCTGAGGGTCCATGTGAGCGCATTGTTCTTTTTGACCTCGTTCTCGCCTTCGAGAAATTTGAGATCGATCATGTTTCGAACGCCGTATGAGAGAGACGTGCTCTCGGTCTGTCTCTCGGTAAGCTTCGGACGGTAGCTGACGGAGACGGTCGGATTGAACGTGTGACGAATGCCCTTCAGTGCCCCGATCCCGGGGTGAAAGATCCCGTAGAGCTTGGTGCCGACCCCCGACGAGAGACTCATCGAGATCTCATTCGTGTAATCCCCCGTCGGGTTTGGAACATACACATCGGTGTAATCGGGATCTATCCGATTGTATTTCACCTTGCGGTAATTCCAACTCATGGAAAGCGACGGCGAGAGATCGATGATGGTGAACCTGAGCTGCTTGCCGAAGCTCGCCGACGACCGTGCCGTCCTCGTCGTGACCTTCCGCGCGTCACTCTCATTTATTTTATGACTCGCCGACAGATTGGGCGTGAACATGATCTCGCTCAAGAACCGTTCCCATAACCCCCGCTCACCCACCGCATGCTTTTCACCGAACCAGAAAGACATGCGCGGCAGGTTGAGGGAAAGCGACGGCAGAGTCGAGGTTATACGATCCTGAGTCGGCAAAGTTACATTTAGTTTCTGATCCCTCGAAGCGGAGAGGCTCAAGCTCGTTCCGCCCCATTTCTTTCTGAAACTCGCCGTCGAATAAATTCTCCTGTCGACGATGCGTCTCGTGTCCCGTGACTGGTCCATTGAAATCTGTGCGTTGTCACTGCTGACGAATCTCAGGTTTGCCGCAAATGAGGCGTTTTTTCCGATCGTTTGCGAGTGCCTCGACTCGAAGGTCCACTCCTTTGCGGCGCTGTTGAGATCCTTGAATACATCGAATCGGACCTGTCCATCGAGCATGTACCGGATCCTGTACCGGTTATCGATGTGCATCCTGATGTTGCGATCCTCGTTGAAATCGAACGTAAGTATAAAATCGGTGTAATCGTTCGTCGCCCAGTAGTACCCGAGTCCTCGGATGAAACGTCCCGCCCTGCTCGCGATGCCGACATCGAAATTGGGACGCAGGATCCCCGAATGCCTGTCTCTCCTGAGCGAGTTGACCATGTAGGGCAGCCAGAAAACGGGCACCTCTCCGAACCTGAGCGTAATCGGCCCCGAGACGATCTTGTCGTCGATGTAGACCTTCATCTTCTTTGCTTTGAATGAGTAATGGGGATGCTTGTATTCACACGTAGTATATGTCGAGCCGTAGACCTTGAGCACGTCCCGTCCCACCTTGTAGATCTGCTCACCCTGATAGTACCCGGGATCGTACTTGGTCGAACCGTCAGTGACGATGCCGGATTCCGAATCCATATCGTAACCCATGTTGAAACCGTACATCTTCTGACCGCTCTCTTCGAGGATGGGATTACCGATCGCCTCGAGGACATTGAGGCGTGAGTTGAAATCTATCCGCTCTGCGGAGAGGCTCATATTCTGGAACTGCAGCACCGCGGTGTCGCGCAGAATGATATCTTCGGTATCAGCGTAGTACTCTATGGTTCTCGCGTTGTACTTGATCTTGTCGGCGTGGTCCGTGAAATTCCTGAACATAAGCGAGGAATCGATGGCGGCGGAGACGCTGTCGATCGTCTCGCTGGATTCTATGTTCATGAAGCTGTAGGTTCCGCTCGCCTTGCCTGAAATCCGCACATAGCGCAGCACATCGTGGGTGAATGCGAAAAACATCGTGTCGCCGATCGCGAGATTGTTCGAAACCTTCCCCTTCTCGGCCTCGATCGGGTAATACATCGCCTTCGCGTTCCCTACGATGCTCACCGAATCGACCTTTTCGTTCGAGAGATAAATGACGATCGAATCCCCCTCGATCCATGAATCTTCGCGCCATGGTGAATCCTTGCGCGGAGCATCCGTCAGGAGCCCGTTTCTGGGAATAACCACGCGCTCGACCTCGTTTTCATTGAACCAGAGGATCAAGCGATCGCCTACCATGCCGGAGGAACCGTTTGTTGCTTTCGGATCGCCGTAGAGCTCGACTCTTCCCTCTTCATTGAATATGACGGCGGAATCGCAGGTCGCCCTCGTTTGCCCCTTGACCAGTTTGACGTCGCGGACGGCCGTCCCGATTTTTCGATTGATATCGAAGTGCATATGCTTGCTCTGCACCACCCCCATCTCATCCGATCTGAGATCGAAGTTGAGAATCGGATCGACATCGACGACGACCTCTCCTTCGGTTCGATTGTAGCGGGCGTGCTTGCCGGAGATCGAATAATCCTCGGCCTCGTTCAGCAAGACGACGTTTCCGAAGGCGTTGACTGTTTCCGTATCGCGATGGTAGTAGATGCTGTCGGCATACAGAACCGTCGTGCTGTCTCTGAGCGTCAGGTTACCGAGAAACTTGGCGATGCGATTCTGCCGATCGTACGTGGCCCGCTCACACACAATCTCCCATCCCTCATCGAAGCACCGGACATTCCCCGTCATAACGAGAATGTTCGTTTCGCCGAAATACTCGCCGAGATCTCCCAGGATGGTGAGGGTGCCGTCCCTGATCCGGACATCGTCATAGAGGAGCGTGTAGAACCGGTCCTGGAAGTGCTTGCCGCTCTCACTCGTGATCACCGCTGTCTGGTGCTCTATGGTCACTCCACCGGTCAGATTGATCACCCGATCCTCCGCCTCCACGCCGTACTGCAGATTCGCGGCCGAGACCGTATAGAGCGTAGTGTCCCCCGGTGCCGACGATCCCGATTCCCGGCTGCCCCGGTCGGATTGCGGTGCGGCGTAGCTCGGCGTGGACAGGAATGCTGTGATAAAAATGAAGAAAATTGTAGCGAACCGATTCAATTTTCTCTCCTCGGTCCCGTTGATAAAAAGCAAAAACTCTCTATGTTTCCCGCCCTGCGAGGAGCGCGGCTCCGAGAAACGACGCCTTGTTCCCGAGCTCGGCCAGGGTGACGCTCACCCGAGCGATCCTTTCATTCATTGCATTGGCTCTGAGGGCTTCCCGCGCGGGTCCGAGAATGAGCTCGCCGGCCCTTGAAATGCCGCCGCCGATGGCTATCGCCTCCGGATTGAACAGATGACAGAGGTTACAAAGACCAATGCCGAGATAGCGGCCCGTTTCCCGCAAGACCGCTGCAGCGAGCTCGTCGCCGTTGGCGGCCGACAAAGATATGTCCCTTACCGTGAAATCTGTTATCGTTTTCAAGGCACTCTCTCCCGATGAGCCGGGCAGGATCCTCGCCCGCTCTGCAGATGAGGTAAGCAGGGCTTTCGCCCGCTCTACAATCGCCCTCGCGCCGATGAGCGATTCGATACATCCTCTGCATCCGCTGGTACACGCCGGACCGTCAGCAAGTATCACCGTGTGGCCGATCTCGCCGGCATACCCGTGGGCGCCGCGGAAGAGCTCCCCGTCCAGCACGATGCCTCCCCCTACTCCGGTCCCGAGCGTCACGCAGATAAAGTGTCTCGTTTCCCTGCCCGCACCCATGCGATACTCCGCATATGCGGCGCAGTTCACGTCATTTTCAACCGTTACGGGCACGTTCATGACATCCGAAAACAGCCGGGCGAGCTGAACATCCTTCCAGCCGGTCAAATTCGGCGAGAAACAGAGAATCCCGTTGTCTCTATCGACTAGCCCTGCACAACCAATGCCGACGGCTGCCGCATCCATATCTTTCGAGCGGTTCTCATTGAACCAGGCCAGTATCCGGCCGCGGAGAGCCTCGGGCCCGTCAGCTGCTTTCGTTTCAATCTTCCCGTCGGCGAGGATCTCCCCACTTTCTTTTACAATTCCGAGCTTTGTATCGGTTCCACCAATATCCACCCCATATATACATTTCATAGGATTCCCTTTCTGACATCTACATCCATCACAGGCACCCTGCTGCCTCCTCGACGGTCAGGTGAGATCCGAAGATCAGGAGCGTATCGTGCGGTTCGAGAAGCTTCCGTGCAGTCCGAACCGCCTCTGCCATCCCGCGCGCCGCCCTGATCGATGCATATTCTCTCCCGCTTCCACCCTTTTTCTTAATAAAAAACCGCATCAGGTCCTTTGCAGAGGCGCTTCGCCTGTTTCTAAGCGGCACGAGAATGATCTCCCGCGCCGACTTCACGGCCCGAGCGGGAAACGTACCCAATTCCTTGTGGGCGAGGATCCCGAATATGATGACACTGCGCCTGGGCGGTGAAATGCGTCGCAGGGTATCGAGTGAAGCGAGGAGTGATTCCTCGTTGTGGGCGACATCGAGAACGATCCTCGGATTCCCGGGAAGGGTCTGGAACCGTCCGGGGAGAAACGCCGATGCCAAACCGCGTTTGACATATGAGCTCGCTGCTCTTCTCGCGCGAATCCCGCTCTCGGCGAGAACCTCAACGGTTCTGACCGCCGTCGCGGCGTTCTTCAGCTGCGCCATGCCGATGAGCCTCGTCCCCAGCTTGGAGTAGCTGCGCCGCGGCGTCACGAGGTCGAACGCCATTCGGCCGGGTGTTATCCCTTCCAGGTGAGCCTGCACCTCGTCGCGCACGCTGTGAAAAGGCAAGTCGCCGGCTTCACAGTGACGCCGGGCCGCTTTTACGAGAGCGGCGGTGCCGAGATTCGCGACGAGCGGAACTGTTCCCTTCGTTATGCCGAGTTTCTCGCCCAGGATCCTGATTCTCGTTATGCCGAGGTGTTCACGGTGGTCGTACGAAATGCCCGTTATCACCGAACATGCTGAATTGACGAGCCTCGTTGCATCGAGCCTGCCCCCGAGGCCCACCTCGAAAACAGCGACGTCGACCTTTTCACGAACAAAGTGCAGTATCGCCGCCGCCGTCAAACCCTCGAAAAAGGTAAAGGGTGTTTCTTCATACCACCGGACCGGTCGCCGAAGGATATCATCGAGAACGGGGCTCGGTATCTCGGTGCCGTCGATTTGTATGCGTTCATTTATTCTGAAGAGGTGGGGGGAGTAGAAGATGCCTGTTTTGAGCCCCCCGGCGCGCAATATCGACGATATGAATGCCGTTGCCGAGCCCTTCCCGTTCGTTCCTGCTACGAGAACCGCCGGAAACCGTTTTTGCGGGGCGCCGAGTCGTTCGAGCAGTCTCGCGATGTTCTCGAGACCGAGTTTTATTCTCGTGGGTCTTAAGCGGTGGAGGAAATGTATGTTGGGAAAAGGACCGACATCAACGGATGAGTGGGATCGTTTTGCGACCATGCTCCTCGCTCTTTTCATTGACGCTGTTCGCCGTCTCCCCCAGGAGAATATCGAGAAGTCTCATCAATTTACTGCCCAGATCCTGCCTGTTGCAGATCATGTCGATCATGCCATGTTCGAGCAGAAACTCCGAGCTCTGAAAACCCTCTGGCAGTTCTTCGCCGACCGTTTCACGAATCACCCTCGGCCCGGCGAAGCCGATCAATGCCTTCGGTTCGGCGATTATAATATCTCCCTGGAAAGCGAATGAAGCAGCCACACCACCCGTCGTCGGGTTGGTGATAATGGAGATAAAGGGAACACCCGCCTTCGAGACCCGGGCGATCGCCGCCGAGGTCTTGGCCAGCTGCATGAGCGCCAGCACCGATTCCTGCATGCGGGCGCCACCGGATGCGCTCACGATCACGAGCGGAAAATGCTCAGAAGCCGCCCGCCTCCCGAGCCGCGCAATCTTCTCACCCACGACCGATCCCATGCTCCCACCCATAAATCGGAAATCCATAACGGCAATCGCTATGCGGCGGCCGTCGAGTAACGCCGTCCCGGTCAATACAGCGGAGTTGAGGGATGTTTTCTTGCGGGCTTCCTTGATACGGTCACGATACTTCTTTGAATCCTTGAACCGTAGGGGATCGCTCGAACGAAGGTCCGCGTCCATCTCCTCGAAAGATGCGGGATCGGTTATGATCTCGAGATAATCGTGAGCAGTGATGCGGAAATGGTAAAAGCACTTCGGACATATAAACAGGAGCTTGGCGAGCTCTTTTTTATAAAGAATCTCACCACACGCGGGACATTTCTCCCATAGACCGTCCGGCAGCGCCTTCTTGCGCCATGTCTTGATTCCCTGCTTCGCCCTTTTCAGCCAGTTCATTACCTTCTATCCTTATCCCATTCGAGTTATATCCGTCAATAATAATTATATACACATTTAATAAATCGCCAACTCGTAATCAGCTATGCCCGCAGAGGCGATACAGGCCTTTCTATCGGGATCGCTCCGATCAGCGCCCCCAACGCTCACTATACCCATCAGTAGAATTTATAGTTCCCGTAAGCAAGTTTTGCAATTATTTTTAAAAGGATTCGAGCCCCGGCGCCGCCCCGGCGCACCACTTCCCCGTGGTCGATCGTGCCGCCGGAAAGATTGGCAGTCTGATTCGTTATCCAGCTGAGCAGAGCCGGTTCGATGCCCGCCGCACTCGCCGCATAGAGCTCGGGCAACGATGACATCGTTGCCGCATCGGCGCCGAGAAATGCCCCCGCCCGCGCTTCGGCGGCTGTTTCGTATGCGGGACCGATCGAGAAGAGCAGGGTCCCTTCATGCAGATCCACGCCGGCCTCGAGAGCCGCGCTGCGCACCGACTGTCGAAATCGCGGGGAGATCATGCGCCGTCCGGATAGGGGGTCTCCCCCTCTCGTGCGCCTCCCGTCACGCGAAGTTTTCGGGAGTCCGGTTTTCCATGGCAGGGAAACGATATCGCCCGGCAACATCCAGGAGCCGATCGATAGATCCGGGCGAAGGCTTCCCGCGGCTTGGGTAATCAGCATCCGATTGCATCCGAGTCTCTTCGCAAGCAAGACAAGACGTCCCGCGTCCTCGAGGTCGGCACCTTCATAGAGGTGAAATCTGCCGGCAAAGAGCAGGATTTCAATACGATCGATTCTGCAGAGCGAGAGTCTCCCGGGGTGCCCGGCGACCGTGGGGGAGGCGAATCCCGGAATCGCGGTGTAAGGAATAGATTCGATCCTCTCCGCAATGCGCTCGATCCCTGAGAGGCCCGAGCCGAGGACTACGGCGATCTCTGCTCTATCTTGAAAGGGGGAGAGATGTGTGATTTTACTCATCGAATATGTGCTCCATGATGAGAGCGTCCTCACCCGTTTCCCGGTAGTACCCCTTTCGCTTCCCCACCACCTGGAAACCTCTCTTGGAGTAGAATTCCTGAGCCCCGGTGTTGCCGACGCGCACTTCGAGCGTCATTCTGCAGACTCCGCGTTCCCTTCCCATTTCAATCACGGTATCGAGCAATCTGTTTGCGAGGCCCTTTCGGCGCCGGTGGGGAATAACCGCTATGCTCAAGAGATGGATCTCTTCGAATACAAACCAGGCGGTCGCATACCCGATAACGGTGTCTCCCTCGACGAGCGAGAGATTCACCGCGACCTTGTTCAGGCTGAGCTGATGCCTGAACATCAATTCGGTCCACGGCGCCGGGAAACTCTGCCACTCGATCTCGAGCACGTCATCGATGTCGGCTTCTCTCATTTCACGAATAGTGCACACGGACATGCCTACTTTCCCCCGCCGGGTTTCAGGTCGTAGCCGGCGGGCAGACGGGCATCTGGGGGCCGAATGTAGAGGGGCTCGAGAATCGACAGTTCCTTGTACGGCATCGGCTTGCGGCCGGCGGCAAGCGCGGCGAGCACCGAAGCCGACGGTACGGACCACCGTGGTCCGGCGAAACAGCTCGAAGCGGGGAGCGACGATTCGAGCTGCTCGCGGTACCGCAACGCCCCGGTCCCGCAGACAAGCACGGGAGCGCCACCGGCGGTCTCCGCGATGAGTTTCGCGAGATCTTCCGGTTTCGCCGAAAATGGAGGCATGATCTCCTTTGGCAAACCGTCTTCGGTACCGTAGAGGGCGCCATAGACCTCTTCCCTGCGCGCGTCGATCAGCGGCAACGTGTTCAAGCGTGCATAGGGAAGCGCCGCGGCGAGAACCTCGAGGCTCGGCACTGCAACGGCGGGCCGTTTTCCGACCGCCGCAAAAGCCTTGACCGTCGCGAGACCGATCCGAAGCCCCGTGAAACTGCCCGGACCGGAAACAACGGCGAACAGATCGATATCCTTTATCACGGCCTTTGCCATCCTGAGGCACACATCCACGGCGGGCATCAGGGTGGCCGAATGGGTATCGCTCGCATCGAAGAGAATCTCGCAGAGGAGTTCGTCGTTATTCGAAACGGCGACGCTCCCCTTTATATGAGACGTATCAAGTGCGAGTATCACGGTCCACCTCTTTTACCTCGTGACATTCGGAAGCTCTTCGATTAAGCATTTGCTCGATTCAATCACGATTTCCCGATCCTGTTTGCCGGTTATTCTCATGGCGATCCTGACATCGAACGAGAGCACGCCATCGGGAAGCCTGTCGCCCCACTCGACGATGACTATCGTCCGGCCGTCGATCGCATCGTACAGGCCGAGACCGTCTATCTCATCGAGCTTTTCGAGGCGGTACAGATCGAAATGGAGAACGGGCAGCGTGCCCCGGTATTCCTCGACGAGTATAAAGCTCGGTGAGAGCACCTCTTGATCGACACCGAGACCTTCGCAGATCCCTTTGGCGATGAGCGTCTTGCCGGCACCGAGTCCGCCTTCGAGCGACAGGGCCGATCCCGGCGGCACGAGTGATCCGATTCTTTTGCCTATTGCACGTGTCGCTGCCGGAGAATCGCTCTTCAGGATCTTTCGCGCAGGGGGTCCGTCATGCTGTACGAGGCGTTTCATCACTCAATGGTATGAAAACAGGTCAAAAAGAGCAAAAAAGATTTTATATATCACCATTCGTCACTTCGGCGTGAGGATCATGCAGGGAATAATCATCTCCTCCAGCGAGATTCCGCCGTGCTGGAAGGTTCCGTGATACTGCTTCTCGAACTCGTGGAATCTCGTAGGATAGACAAAGTAGTAGTTCTCCTTGGCGATTATGTAGTTTTTCGACGGGCTCTCCGACGGCAGCTTGAAATCCTTCGGCTTTCTGATGAGCAATGTCTGTTTCTGATCGCCGTTTATATTCTCCCCGAACTTGTATCGCAAATTCGTCGATGTATCGCGATTGCCGTGCACGAGACTCGCTTTCTGTCCGAGGATCGATCCATGGTCGGTCGTAATAACGACGATCGCCTCGTGCTTCGATACTTTCTGAAGGATCTTGAGAAGAGCCGAATGACTGAACCACGAGCGCATGAGTGATCTGAACGCGCTCTCGTCAGGGGCGATCTCCTGGAGGATCTCACTCTGGCTTCGCCCATGCGCCAGGATGTCGAGGAAGTTGAAGACAATAGATACCAGGGTGAGATTTCTATAACTGTCCACCTGTTTACTGATTTCGTTCGCCTCTTCTATCTCGTAAATCTTCGCATACTTCGTTGTGATGTTCCCGAAACCCGATCGCTTGAGTTGCTCCTGCAGCAGATTCTGCTCGAAACGGTTCTTGCTGAACTCGTCCTTCGACTTCTCGAGCCAGTATCGCGGATGCCGCTCCTGGATTTCGGATGGAAAGAGTCCTGCGAAGATCGAATTACGTGCATACGGTGTGGCGGTCGGCAGAATGGAACAGTAGAGCTCCCGCTGTATGTTGTAGAGAGGCGCGAGAAGATCTTCTATCTTCAGCCACTGATCGAACCGCATGCAATCGATGAGTATGAAGTATACCTTCCGTTTCGCTTGGAGGTGCGGAAAAACGTAATGCTTGAATATATCCACACTCAAGACGGGCCGCTCCTTAGAGTGGACCCAGTCGCGGTAATGCTTTTCTATGTAACGGCCGAATTCGACGTTGCAGTTCAGCCTCAGATCCTGATGGGTCTGGCCGAGACCGGTTTCCTTGAAGCGGTCGAACTCGACGTCCCACTGGGAGAGTTCCTGGTGAATCTTCACCCAGTCCTCCCAATCCGGCTCCCCGAGCAGCATGTCGTTTATCTTCTGGTACACCGAGAGATAATCCTTGCTCACCGCCCCTTCCTGGATCTTGTGTGAATCGAGGATCCGCTTGGCGGCGGAGTAGATCTGAAGAGGATTGACCGGCTTGAGAAGATAATCGTCGATCTTCATGCCGATAGCCTGATCCATCAATCCTTCCGCTTCGTTCTTGGTGATCATGATGACCGGGAGATTCGAGTCGATCTCTTTTATCTCCTGCAGCGTCTCGAGTCCGCTCTTGCCCGGCATCGTCTCATCGAGCAAAATCAGATCGAACTGTTCCTTCCTGATAATGGCTACCGCGTCCCCGCCGCTCGACGCACCGGTGACCTCATACCCTTTCTCCTCGAGAAACATCATATGGGACTTGAGAAGATCGATTTCGTCATCGATCCAGAGTATTTTCTTTCCCTTCACGGTGTTTCCTCCTTGCGTCCCGGGGGTGTCAATCAACGGGGAAAGCAATGAAAAACGTAGTTCCCTTTCCAAGCTGCGTGTGCAGCACCTTTATGCTCCCGTGGTGGATATCTTCGACAATCCGCTTGGTCAGAGCCAGGCCGAGTCCCCAACCGCGCTTCTTCGTCGTGAATCCCGGATTGAAGATTCTGTTTCTCACACCCGGATTCATGCCCCTGCCGTTATCGCTGAATGTTATCTCTACCCGGCTATCACCTCTATTGACCCTTCCTTCAATATTGATCTTTCCCCCGTCACCCGCAATCGCGTCGAGAGCGTTTTTTATGAGATTTTCGAAAACCCAGCCGACGAGGTCCGTGCTGCACCGGATCATGGGCAGTTCCTCGAGATCGACCGTTATCGTCGAATGTATCTTGAGTGACGGTCTGCGCCGCTCGAAATAATCCACCGTACCCTTTATGATCTCGGCGAGTTCGCGGTACTCGAGCTTCGGCGTTGAGCCTATCTTGCTGAATCTCGCGGAAATACTGCTTAATCTATCGACATCGGCGGCTGCTTCGTCGACGGCGTTGGCCAGCTTTTCGGAATCTCCCCCCTCCTTTATCTCCTCGCGGATCATGGTGATCCATCCCATGATCGATGAGAGGGGCGTGCCGAGCTGATGCGCCGTCTCCTTTGCCATCCCGACCCAGATCGATCGTTGCTGGCCTATTTTCATGGAGCGGAATCCCAGAAATCCGAAAAGCATGAAGAGCACGAATACGGCCACCTGCACGTACGGCGCAAACTTGAGCTCATTGGTCAGCGCGGTCGCCCCGTAGTGGATGATAAGATTGACCTTATCAATCGGGATCTCGATCGGCTCGTTGATCCGATCATACGCATGCGCTTTATGCATCGCCTGTGTCAATACCGGATCGGTGGGATTGGAAGGATCGAAATCGATAACGCGGGCATACTGATCGTCCTGGATCTGCGCAACGCCGGTCTGGTTGTTCCAGAGCACCGGCCTTCCCTCGGGGTCGGTGATGACGATGGGAATATCGATCATATTGATTGCTTCGTCGACGAAACCCTGCCGGCTCGCATCCTCGACCTTGGGAAGTTCGATTGCAATAAACCGCGAAAAGAGCTGCGTCGTATGCTCCGACTGCGCCTGCATCCTCCGTATCAGCGTGTTGTTGTAGTAGAGCGCAAACAATACGAGAATAATGCCACCGAGAATGAAGTAGACCTTGAGAAGAAAAGGAAGATTTCTTGGAGCCCGAATGTTCACAGCTAGCCCTCTAGATACTCGGTTCCACCCATGTAGGGTGCCAGGGCCTTGGGAATGCGCACCTTTCCCGTGGAAGTTTGATTGAGCTCCAGGATCGTTGCGATTACACGCGGCAGCGCCAGCCCCGAACCGTTCAATGTATGAACGTACTCCGGTTTGGCCCCCTTCGTTCTACGGAACCGTATATTCGCGCGACGCGCCTGGAAATCGACAAAGTTGCTGCATGAAGAAACTTCGAGCCAGCGTTCGACGCCGGGTGCATATGTCTCTATATCATAGCATTTAGCCGCACTGAAGCTCAGGTCCATCGAGCACAGTTCAATGACCCGATAGGGAATCTCGAGTACCTGCAAAACTTCCACCGCATCATCGAGGAGTGTTTCGAGTTCGTCGTATGACGTTTCAGGAATTGTAAATTTGACCATCTCCACCTTGTCGAACTGGTGCACGCGTATCAGCCCTTTCGTCTCCTGTCCGTAACTTCCCGCTTCCCGCCTGAAGCAGGGACTGAACGCCGTATACTTCAACGGTAACGCATCCCCGTCGAGTATGCCCTCCCTGTGAATATTGGTCACAGGAACCTCTGCGGTGGGTATCAAAAAGAGAGCGTCCTTATCGCAGTAATACATATCCTCTTCTAGCTTCGGCAACTGGCCGGTACCCACCATACAATCTCTTGTAACCATGTAAGGCACGGAAAGTTCCTCGTATCCCTGCCGGCGATGCATATCGAGCATGAGGTTGATCAGCGCCCGTGACATGCGTGCGCCCTCTCCGCGGAGCACGACAAAGCCCCTGCCGCCGAGAGCGCTGCCGGCCGCTAGATCGAGGATGCCGAGTCGCTCACCGATCTCCCAATGCGGAACCGGCTTGAAGGGCAGATCTTCAAATTCACCCCACCGGTTCTTCTCCACGTTGTGCTCGGGACACGTGCCGTACGGAACCGATTCGTGTGGGATATTCGGGATTTCGAGAGATAGCTGGTCGAGCTTTTCGGAAACCTCCTTCAACTCACTATCAGTTGCCTTAATGCGCTTCGAAGTTTCCTTCATGCGCGCAAGGATATCAGAAGCATCTTTCTTTTCTTTTTTTCTTTTTGATATTTCCTGCGTTACGAGGTTGCGTTCGTGCTTGAGTTTTTCAGTCTCCTGAAGGAGATCCCTCATCTTTCCGTCGAGCATGAGGAAATAATCGAGGTCGAAGTCTACACCCTTTTTTCTGATTCCCTCGCTGACCGCCTCGGGATCTTTTCTTATGGATTTTCGTGAAAGCACGTGATCAGTTTGTTATCTGCTGGATTTCCTGTAAGATTTTAATATCTGGTGTCCTCCCGATTTCAGGAGATCCTCGGCGAACTCTTCTATCACCTTCAACTCATCACCCTGGCGGCCGCTGGTCGTTCCGCTGACTTTTTCAAGGCCGTCTGGCGACGTGATGGTCACCTCGACGCTGAACTCGGTGGCTTCAAGGCTGCCGAGGACACCGATCGGACCCTTCCCGTCTCTTGAAATGCAATTGAGAAGCATCCGTTCGAGCTCGATCTCGGCCGCGCTCGAAGGGTCGTTCAATATCCTGACCACGGCCTTGCACTCCTTGTCCTCGGCCCTCGTGAATAATCCGACCGCCCCCTGTCCGGCAACCGGCATGCAGATCGATGAGGTGAATACCTCGACAACCGTGTTCTGCTTGTTCATAATTTCGACATCAGATGCGGCATATACGAATCCGTTGATTTCCGCGCGCTTCATCTTCTCATAGAGATCGTCAAAGGAGCCGCTCTCCTCCACGAGCTGCAGATCGGGACGGTAATAGAGAAGCTGACCCTTTCTCACGCTGTTGATCCCCGCGAGGCGCGCCTTTTCAGGCTGGTCATCGAGGATGATCCCTTCATTCGATATCAGAACATCAAAGGGATTACTACGCGCAGGAATGCTTGAAAGTGAGATGCTCGATTGCAGTTTCAATGGAACTATCCTCGCGTCCGCCACGGCGATATCGATTTCTTTCCTGGTCAGCATGTGGATCAGGGCGGAGAAAGCTTTCGGTGCTTCCTTTTTCGCCTTTTTTCCCTTTTTGTCTTCATCGCTGTCGTTGAAATCAACGAACGTATATCGCGGGTGGGCTTGCTTGAGTGATTCAAGAACCTTTGAATATTGCTTCACCGAGAAAGAATCGGTTATGCCGCCGATTATAAATTTTCTCTCATGCCCCAAGACGCTATCTCCCTTGATTCTGATTAGAGGAGCTCACGCGATCCGAGAAGACGCTATCATAGGAGGAAGAAAAAGACAATTATAAATATGTGCGCTTATTTGTGGTGGGGAGCCGATCGTCATGTATGCTTATTTGTGGCGGGGAGCCGATCGTCATGTATGCTTATTTGTGACGGGGAGCCAATCGTCATGTATGCTTATTT
>CBDUQN010000024.1:0-34597 GCA_965369375.1 uncultured bacterium
TTTTTCCCTCTGTGCTCTACTTTTTTCCCTCTGTGCATTTGCCGAGTTCACGGACGAGCCCGGCCCTCTTGCATATTTCGCTATCGGATGACCCGCTATTTTCCCGTTCTCGGTTTCATGCCGAGCTGCCAGAAGAGAAAGCTCATCTCGTCGGTTTCATCCTCGATCTGCTTGCTCAGCGGCCGCCCTCCGGAGTGTCCGGCCTTGGTATCGTAGAGAAGCAGTATCGGTTCGTCCGAGGCATTGGCCGATTGCAGCAGCGCCGTCATTTTGCGCGCGTGCAGGGGCGCAACCCGCGTGTCGGAATCCCCCGTGATGAAGAGTGTCGCTGGATACACGGCGGCCTTCTTGACATTGTGATACGGCGAATATGCATAGATGTATTTGAACTGTTCCGGATCCTCGGATGAGCCGTACTCGGACACCCAGAATCTCGCTAGCATGAACTGATGATACCTGAGCATATCGAGAAGCGGATAGGTGCAGACGACGGCCTTGAACAGATCGGGGCGCTGCGTCATCGCCGCTCCGACGAGCAATCCGCCGTTGCTGCCTCCCGATATCGCCAGCTTCGATGTATTCGTGTATTTGTTATCGATCAGCCATTCGGCCGCAGCGATGAAATCGTCGAATGTATTTTGCTTCCGTTCGAGCATCCCGGCCCGGTGCCATTCCTCGCCGAATTCAGCGCCGCCGCGGATGTTCGGCATGGCAAAGACCCCGCCGCTCTCGACCCAAAGCACCGCCGATGCAGTAAAGTACGGAGTCAGACTGACATTGAAACCGCCGTAGCCGGTGAGCACCGTGGGGTTGTTCCCGTCGAGTTTCACATTCTTGCCATGGACGAGGAACATCGGCACACGCGTGCCGTCTTTCGATATGTACCAGACCTGGTTTATTTCGAACATACCGGTCTTGACGGGGACATCGAGCTTTGACCAGACGTCCTGAGCGCCCGTCGATACATCGTACCTGTAGATGGTCGTTGGAACGTGAAAAGACGTAAAGATGAAGAACGCTTCATTTCGCTCCCATTGCCCCCTCACCCCGCCGACGGTTCCGAGCGTGGGAAACGCAATGTCGCGCACGAACGAGCCGTCCGGCTCGAAGACCTTCACCGTCGATGCCACATTCTCGAGGTAGTTGACGAAGATCTTGCCGCCCGCGAGCGACATTCCCTCCATCACGGCATCGGTCTCGGGAATGATCTCCTTCCAGTTCTCCATGGCCGGGTTATCAATATCCGCCGCGAATATTCTTCCGTTCGGTGCCTCCCAGTTCGTTTGAATGAATACCTTGTCTCCCCCCATATATGGCATGAACCGCGCATCGATGTCGTTAACGATCGGAACGATCGGTCCCTTTTTTTCCAGATCCTGGTAATAGATCTCGCTCTTCTGTCCCGCGGAGCCGTGGAATACCACGATGCCGAGATGGCGGCCGTCCTCGGAAACCCCTGCGCTGATGCCGATGCCCGCTCCATATCCCTCGCCGAAGATCGTGACATCGGTCGCCGAATCGGTCCCGAACTCGTGGAAATAAACGCGCGATCCCACACTGGCAACGTGGCGTGAGTAGTAAAAGCCGCTCTTGTCGGGCATGATCGACAGTCCGAAGTAATGCCCCTTCGGAAGTATATCTTCGAGATCCATTCGTTTCTCGATATCGAAAAACTTAATGACGACCTCGTCCTCTCCGCCCTCGCGAATGCCGTAAGCTAGCAGTGTGCCGTCTTTCGAAACTTCCTGGAGGCTCACGCTGGTCGAATGATCGGAACTCATCGAATGGGGATCGATCAGCACAACGTCCTCGCCTTCGAGACCCTCCCGCATGAAGATAATATAGAGATCCTGATCGGCGGAACGCTTATAGAGGAAGTAGCGTCCGTTACGCTCGAAGGGCATGGTGATGCGATCGATTTTCATCAATTCGGTGATCCGTTCCGCGAGACGATCACGCCACGGCAGGGAATCGATGAATGAATGTGTGTATTCATTCTGCGCGTCTATCCATGTTCTCGTCTCGGCACTCTCCTGATCCTCGAGCCACCGGTACGGATCTGCAATAAAAACGCCATGAAGCGTATCGACGGCCACATCTATTTTTGTTTCGGGAAGCTTTTTGCCCGCCCACGAGTTCGTCCAAACGGCCCCCGAAATCAACAAAATTGCTAAGGCGATTGATGCGAATACGCAGCGCTTCCCGTTGGATGCGCGTGCATGCGAACTGCTACGAAACATTGCTGAAACCTCTGACAATAATAACCAATGCGCGTTGAATCCTCTGACAGCAAAAGCCGCCATAGGATACGTCGCGAACTGTATCACTGTTACATGCGGTGCTGCAAGCCATTCGCTCGCCATGCCCGTTTTTAATATCACTTAACTATCATATAAACAATAAGTTATGAACATGCGAGATCCAGGAAATAATCGATCCCTCACCGTTCGAAATTATTTTTAGCTTCCAATTTTTCGTGATTCGGTTTAAACTTATATAATAGGTTGGGTTTATAACAGCTTGAAGGCACAACGGCATGCAGGGGAGGATTAGTATGGCTTTTTCAGGCCTTATTCGAAAAGGGATCATTTGCATCGTGCTGGTCCTGTTGGCTTCACCAGCGGCAGCGCAGATCGAGGATAATCTCAAATCTTATACCGGCGCAAATGCAACCGGATACTTCGGGCCGCTCGTGAAGGCGATCAGCACGAACCTGAACGCGGGCCTTTACCACACCGCCGATATTCCGGTAAACGGTCTGGTTTTGAGGCTCGAAATTCCCGTCATGGGATTGATCTTTTCTGATGGAGATAAAACATTCAACGCGGTCACAGAGGGCGCCTTTTCGCCTCAGCAGACAGTGCAGGCACCGACCATAGTAGGCTCGGGACAATCCGTTACCGTCGGCGGCGATGCGGGAACGTCATACACCTTTCCGGGAGGACTCAATCTCAACTCGTTCGCTCTCACCGTTCCGCAGCTTCGAATCGGAGCTGTAGCCGGCACGGAAGCACTCATTCGTTTCATTGCATTTAACATCGGTGATACCGATCTCGGAAATCTCAACTTCTTCGGCCTCGGGATCCGTCACAGCATCTCCCAGTACTTCGGCCCCGCACCCCCGGTCGATGTCGCCGCAAGCTTCACCTACCAGCGGTTCAAGCTGGGCGAAAACGAGGACGGCAGCGATCTCTCGCTGACCACCACCTATTCGTTCGGCTTTCAGGTGAGCACGAGGTATGTGAAGTTTCTCGTGCCGTACACCGGTCTTTCGTATGACACGTACAATACCGATGTCGAATACCAGTATAAAGAATTAGGGGAAACGCAGGATGTCAAGCTCGACTTCACGGGTGACAACCTTCACTGGCTCATCGGGCTGAATCTCGATTTCTACAATGTCTACCTCTTTGCTGAATACAACGTGGCCAGCCAGAACAGCTTCGCGTTCGGGCTCGGCTTTGGGATTTAAATTCATGGAGTTAAGGAGCGTGATACACATGAAGAAATACATGAGCTTGATCGCCATGCCCTTCCTTCTGATTTTCGTGATCGGTGTCAGCAATTGCATCATGGAAACGAAGGTGGTGGATGTCGTACTCTCCGATGTTACGTGCGTGCCCTTCAGCACGGACAGCGAGGACGAGATCTTCACCGACGAGGCATACGTCGATTACGCGGCGGAGATCGATTCGATACTCATGGACAATGAGCTTTCCCGCGAGGAGCTCTTATCGGCCCATCTCGTCAGCGCCACCTACACTGTGACCCATTTCGAGCAGGACACCGACTGGTTGATCTCCGGCGTAATAACAGTCGCACGAGCGGATGCGGGTGTCACCCATGGGCCCGATACGATAATTACGTACCCGGAGCAGTCGGTACACGGCGCCCTCGGCGCCGTTATACCGGCCGTCCTGAACGAGGCGGGCGTTGCAGTCATCGACAGCGCGCTGTACGACTATATCAACAACGGCCGCGATCCCGTATTGGTGTTCAGGGTTATCAACGGCGATGTTGATCCGAGTCCGAGCCCCGTGGGCAGTACGCCCGGTCCGATAATATTCAGCTGGGAGGGTTGCATCGAAATTCAGGTTATAACGATATACGAAGGAGAGTTTCCAGACGCGTTCTAGCCGCCGATCATCATAGAATGATTAAAAAAAGGAGCCGATTGTACTAGCGGCTCCTTTTCTATTCAACCCATGGCCGAAACACCTGATTGAAGGTGTTAAACGGCAAATCCGATCAATGCACTCAACGCATGATTTCCACGCAACACCCGATCATTTGATAAAACGTATCGAGAGAGGATATTTGAAATCCTCCCCATCGTTCGCTTTTATCGCCCCGATAATAGGCAGTATCGTCATGAGCAAACCAACGATGATCAATAAAAAGACTCCGACGACGACGAAAACGAGAAGTGCCGCGATGAAAGCCGCGATAAACATCGTAATCTGGAAATTGACCGCTTCCTTCCCCTGTTCATCGATAAACGGATGTTCCTCTTTCTTGAGCATCCAGACAATCAATGGACCGAGGAGAAATCCGATGCCGTTTCCCAGCAATCCGACGAGCGCGATGATGTGACAGATCATTGCCCATTTACGCGCCTCGCGCGGAATTTCGCTCTGTGCTTCCTTTTTGTCAGTCATGATGAACCTCCCGGTAAATGTTCCCCTTATATTTATTGTAATAGTATTGTATGTGTATTGACAAGCAGATTCATTCGGATATACTCTCACTTCTCGGTTAGGTTGATTGGATAGGCACTTGAAAAAAGTACTCGTTCTATCAATATGGGAGAATGTGTGGTCGCTCGGCGAGGAGACCGGTCCGTCCGACGAGCACCATTTCATTCGTTATCTCACGGATAAAGGCATCGAGCTCCATTTCCTTATCCCCGAACCTCCGGGCGGTATTACTCCTTCACGGAATCCGCTCCTCACCTACCACGCCTACCCGAATATATTTCGGAAGCTCGATCGATTCCCCGATTTGGTCTGGCGTTTTTCATGGCCGCTCGCATTTCCCCGCACCGTCACAAAAAAACTGAAAGAACTGGCGGCAACAATCGAGCCCGACGTGTTACTCGGTTTTTCATACTACACCATCTATCCCATCCATAAAATCGGCAGGGAGCTATGCATCCCCACGGCGGTCAAACTCTTCGGCGTGATGTACCTCAACCGTTTCGACTATTCGCCGGTGAAGTACTGGTGGTGCAACTATGAACCGGTTGCGTCGCTCCGCCACTCCCTCGATCACTATATCGTCCTCAACGACGGTACGCAGGGAGACAAAGCGCTCATGAAATACGGCATCCCTGCCGAAAAGATCTCTTTTCTTCCTAACGGCATGGATACGGAATGGGCGGGCATCGCGGTCGATCGTGTCGATGCGCGCAAAAGGTTCGGTCTGCCTGAAAACGATATCCTCGTTGTCACATTGTCGCGACTCACGCGATCGAAGCGGATCGGACTCTTCCTCGAAGCGGCATCCCTCATCGACCCGGCCCTTCTCGACGGCACAACGTTCGTTGTCGCGGGAGACGGCCCCGATCGTAGTAAGCTCGAGCGACAGGCGCATGAGCGTGGGCTGGGAAACAGCGTTGTATTCACCGGGGCGATCACAAGGGACGACCTGCCGCTCTTCTACAAGGCGAGTGACATATTCGTCGGTACGAACGAGCTCACCAACATGTCGCTGCCGCCCTGTGAGGCGATTCTGTGCGGTGTCCCCGTCGTGGCATTCGACATTGCCGGAACGTCGGAAGTGGTGCATGACGGTGAAACGGGACTTCTCGTCACGGAGAGAAATATCAAAGGGCTGGCGGAAAAGATCGAGCTCCTCATCAGGGATCACGCCCTCCGAAAACAGCTCGGCGAAAACGCGGCACGTTTTGGAGAGAAGTATTTCGTATCGTGGGATGAACGGGTGAAGCGGGAGTATGAAGCGCTCGAGAACATCGCCCGTCTGCGCTCAATATCCGAATAGCCTTCCCTGAATCCGAACCGTCAAATAAGACAAGCAGCCATGCGAATCCGAGCCTTTGCGCCGGATCGAGATCCACAAGAATCCGAGCCGCTATATCAGATCTACATTCGAATACCTCTCCAGGGTGCTTGTCCCCCCGCTGAATTCCTCGATCGCCGACGTCACGGTAAAGATATGGTCCAGATCATACTTGTTGATCTTGTAAAGGCATTTCCGTATTTCTTCGATCGACAGATATTCGGATATTGCTTTGCAGGTCTCAAGCTGTTCCTTGAAACAATTCGCGATGTTTGAATCGGGCTCGTACGGATCAATCTTTTTCTTGTATTGCGCCTTGACGATTTTCCTCACTCCCTGCGGCAACGAATAAAACATGTTCCGCATGCGGAAATAGCGGCCGAGCTTCCCGGATGTAATGGGAAAGTGCCATTTCGCGTTATCGATTGCCGCCACATCGGGAGAGAGCTGCACGAGCACCTCGCGGTATAACCGGTGATTCTCCTTTATGCCATCGGGGCAGCTCAGCGCGTGCCTGAAGAAATCGATGGCATAGAACGGCGCAACGGGCCAGGAGTAGTACCTGTTTCGATCCTCCCCCTCGAAGAGCCACTTGAAATTGCGCTCGAGGATCATGAAATTCACGAATTTCTGCTTCACTGCTTTCTCTTCAAAGCCCATGAGATGCTCTCTGAAATCAGATATCATTTCCTCTTTTCTCATACCCGTTATACCGGAAACGATACCGAGCGGTACGAAGGTGTAGTGTTCGATTATATATTCGACCACGTCATCTATCGTGCGAAGCCGTGCCATCGGTCTCAGATCGGGAAGCAGTCGGTCACCCCCGTCGCCAGTGAAGAGCGTGATGCGATCGCCGTAATATTCGCGCATCTTTTCGAATAGCGGGACGGAAAAGCTCATTCCGAAAAAGTTCAACCCGCTTTTTATTTTCAATAATTTCAGCACATCCCTTCCCTTGGGGGGTCCCATGGTAAAGAGCTTCCACTCCAGGCCGAGAACTTCCGCTATCTGTCTCGCAAGATCGACATCGGGATCGAAGTATTTGAAATAATCGACAAATGTCGCATTGGAAAACGTCGCGCCTACCCTCTCGAGTGCTGCGGCAACGACCCTCGAATCGAGTCCTCCGCTCAACGTCACGACGTTGCTATGATCCGGGTTGAACCGGTTCCGGCATGCCTCACAGTATATATCTATGAGAATCCCCGCCTGTTCCTTCGCATTCGATTTGCCTTCATCCTTTTCTTCTAAATTGTAACGATGGGCCCGTTCAATTCGTATATCGGATCGATTGCCGCCGATGCTTATGAACGACGCGGGGGGCAATCGATAGATATTCTCGAAGAGCGTCTTCTCCCCCAGGGGATACCCGAACAGCATGTACTGCGCGATCCCACGCCTGTCAAAGCGTGCCTCGCCGATGAGATGTGTGATGAACCTGATCTCTCTCGAGACGAAAATCCTGTCGCCGTCGCGGTAATAATAGAGAGGGAGTCTTCCCAGTGCGTCATTGATAATGCATATTTCCCCGGTATCTCTTTTGAGAACAAGAATGAGGAAATCACCGTCCGTTTCGAGCTGCCATGCAGCGATCCGTTCCCTGTAATCGCTATCGCCGTTGAATATGGATCTCGAGAGAACCTTTACCTCTTCGACCGCTTCCGACACTGTCTTTCCATATGTCAATCCTTCGATACAAACGAGCACCTCGCCATCATCAAATACGGCGACGGGATATGCTTCGTGATTCGTATATCCCAGATAACAGTCGCTTTCCCGGAGCACAACACCGCGTTTGTACCAATCGTAGTGCATCAACGCAGCCATCGATTCCTCTATGCGGGATTGTTCCGATCCGAGATTGCCCTTTGGATCATATATGAGGTGTATTCCCGGCATTATAAGTTCCTCAGGTGTATTTCCGCCATAACAGATTCCCCGCCGGTTTCTCGTTTGAATCAAAATATAACCGCTGCATCTTTCAATGTCCTGTTAGTGGCCCTTCCCGTACTGCTTCTCTCCCGCCCTGATTGGAATCGGCAGTTCATTCTGCGAAGGAGGCAATGGACAGGTGGCGTACGGCGTATACGCGCACGGCGGATTGTACGCCCTGTTGAAATTAAGATCAACGGATCCGTCTTCGAGCACGTCGGCTACGAGAAACCTGCACGCTCCGTATGTTTCTTTGCCACTCGTCTTGTCCTTGAAGATGATAAATAACTGCTCGGCATCATGTCCACCCCCGAAGACGTCGAGCCTGTATTTCTTTCCCTTGAGGTTGAAGTCAACATATCCGGGGAAGAGCATCTCGGCTTCGCTTCCGACGACCGTGGCAAGCCTGATCGTTTTCGGTTCGGGAAACTTGACGAATTCGGCCTTTATCCTGTACTCAATTTTAGGCTCGAAAAAATCAAGGCCTCCGTAATTCTTGTAATGCGGCTCATTGAGATCCCGCAGCCGGATGGCGAAGCGTTCACCTCGTTTTATCACCCACATCTTCAAGTCATTCAACCGGATCACGTCCGGTTTGCCGTCGGTATCGGATTTCAGGACCATCTCCTTAATCGTGCTATCGTTATACGTTATCGTCACACCCTCCTCGACGGCAACCTTGACCTCATCCCCCCGCAGCATGAAAATCCCACCGTGCAATGGAGCCGATCCCTCGGGAAGCCGTACGCCGCTATCGGGACCCGTGCCGAAGAAGTTCTCTCCCTCTTCGAGCCAGAAAAGCCCCGCGATTGTAAGCCAGCTCGTCGGCTTTTTCATCCTCTGATCGCGCTCGTCGCGCCACTCGAGCTCCGCCTTCTCGAAAGACGAGCGCGCGTTGCGGGCCTCCTCTGAACCGCCGCACGAAATCGAGTTGATCATCAATAGAATTGCGAAGCACATCATTGCCGCTCTGTTAGTCATTCGCATGATATCCTCTACAGCGAAAACGCATTGAATACCGCCCGGCATTATTGCAACCTTTGCTGCTCCGCCCGTTTATTAATCGACAGGTAAAAACTTTTTCCGGATTTCAGCTTCCTGACCTCTTCGCGAATCACACTCAATCCGCCTGAGATGATGATCTTTTTGAATTCTTCCCGATCAACCAGATTCAGTATCGAGTCGAGTCGCTTCAGGCTCCTGTACCCGGTATCAGAAACCGCCGCCAGCTTCTCGTCGCGCAATTGCAAAACAACCGACATGATCCCGCCTGGTGTCAGCCAGTTGCTGATGGTGCGAATCGTTTCCGCCGGATCCACATATTCAAAGATCAACGCACAGTGAACCAGATCGAGTGAGCCCGGTTCGAGCTCACACGCGTTGACGTCTTCACGGATCGTTATTAAACGGTCAGGATTTGCCGGAAACCTGCGCCTCAGTACACTCAGGTAATCAGCATTGATATCTATCGCATACACATTTTTCGTGACAGCGAAATCAATATGTTCGAATCCGTTTCCCGTGGTGCACCCGACTACCGACAAGCGCTGCGGTCGAAACTCGGCAAGCAGATCCCTGAATATCTCATTGAGGAATCGCAGCTGCCCGACATCCGGGCTGTCCATATGGCTCTCGTAATCCGAGGCGGGTATCGTAAGCCACGGATTGATTCCATCGTCATCCTTGTTCATAAGTGCCTTATCATTGAGCTTTCTCGATATCCGCGAGGGCGATTTCCATGACTTTATCTGTCGACTCCTCTATCGGCTCTTCGCCGTTAACGACAAGATCGGCGAATCGCTTTGCCGGCTCAACATACTTCTCATACATCGGGATAACCGTTTCCTCGAATTGACGGAGGATACTGTCCCGGGGGCGTCCGCGCTCGCGCGCATCGCGTTCCAAACGGCGCGAAAGGCAGATCCGCGGATCGGCATCCACGAATATCCTCAAATCGATCAAATCTCGAAGGCTGTCGGGATAAAACGTATGGAGTCCTTCGACTATTACTACGGAGCGCATGCCTTCATCGGATCCGATAGCGCGGCGAATCCATTCGCCCCCCGGGCCTCTCGTGTGCGTATCGAAACTGTACGTGGGTATAACCATTTCATCACCTGCGAGGAGAAGATTGAGCTGCCCGGTGAGAAGATCGAAATCTATCGCTTCCGGTGCATCGAAATTATACCTCTCCCGCTCTTCGAGCGGCAGGTGGGAAAGGTCGATATAGTACGAATCTATCGGTATTACCAGTGCATCCCTGTCCGCGAATCTACGGTATATGCCTTCTGCAAGCGCCGTTTTGCCGCAGCAGGAAGGACCGGCTATTCCTATCACGTATGGCGTCAATTCCGTTTGTGTTCCTTTCCATTTATTGCATGTTGCCGCCGGCGCGCGAAGCAGAGGCCGGACCACGTATCGTAGATTGCGCTTATTTTATAGTCGACGAATTCGGCGTCGAGCCCGAAGGAGCGGACCGCGTTGAGGGACAGATCAGAGGCGATACCGGAGTCCTTCTTCGGCCAGACGATCCACAATCTCCCCCCGTCCGCGAGAATACGCACCGCCGATGAAAAGCGCCGATTGAGTTCTGCGTATGACTTCGAAAATAATAAAATCACATCTGCTTTTCCCCGTGCCTGCCGCCGAATGAGAACGCCGTCGGGCAGGTCGCCGAGAGTATGTTCGAATCCGGCCGGAGCACCGAGCAGTATCACGATTGAGCCTCTTTTAATGCCGAGCTTCTTTATCAGCAGCGTCGGGTACCAGCTTCCGCGTTTGTTCTACCTTCTCCTGCTCGCCGCCGACAAAGAGAATCGGTACGTGTCGAAACGCCCTCTGCTGCCTGAGCCAAACCGCGATGGCGCTTCCCCGCGAGGGCACGCGGTCGAGATCGATCATGAAGAGATCGGGAGGATTCCCGCTGTGGATTCGCATACCCGCCATACCCTGGCCCTCATGGATGGCGGCTTCATGGCCCGAGCGGCACAGAAGCCGCATCCGCTGTCCGGCCTCTTCTACGTTACCGTGAAATAATATGATACGGCTCATCGCTCAATACTATACCATACACCTCCCCGTTCCTTAACAGGCAAAATGCGGCAGGCGGCCGGGATCACCGGCTGTCAAGCCGGTACGGTCCTTGCACTTCATATCCCTTATGGTCAACAGACGTGATATGCTTCTCGATCTCCTGATGTTCGCCGCAACGATCGCGGTCGCATCGTGGCAGGGATGGGTGGCGAAAGACATCATATGGGGTCTCTGGATCTCGAGCCTGATCCTCGGGTATTCGTTCATCCTCGTATCGGCGCTCTCCATATACAAAAAAGGAATCATCCCAGGCGCGCCCAGAGGCAAGGGTCGCGCCCCACACCTGCAAAGCGCCGCCGCGAAACGAATCCAGCCCCTTATGATGAATATATTCGTCGCTTTCGTATTCTTCATGTTTCTCGGAGTGCGGAGCGGCCTGGCCTGGCTCGTTCTGCTCACCTGCCTTGTTTTTTCTCTCCTGAGTTTTTTACTCGGCGGGTCCCCGGGCGCTGAAGATCACAGAAAAGAACGGATCACTTTCATATTTCGCCGTTTCTTCACCTACACCCCGGCTGTGGTATTTCTGCTTGGATTCTTCACGGTCCATTTCGGCGGATTCCACTTCGTGCACGGTCTCTTTCTCAACGGATTCTTCCCGATAGTCAATGATTCCCCGTTCGGTAAGAGCCCGGGCGAAACCGTTACATTCTTTCTCCTGACGGTGAACACGGCGGCGGCAAGGTATTGGCCCTTCGTGCTGTTCAGCGCGGTCTCACGCATTCCGGATTTCAGAAAGGCATTCGAGAGCAATGGCGGTCCCAACATGATGATGCCGTACGCTAATGTTATTCGCATGCATCTCATGATATTTGTCTTTGCGGGATTGCACGCCGCCGGTCTTCAGAACTACGCCGTTTATCCGATACTCGTGTTCTATTTCTTTCCCATGAAATCGGTGTTCGGCGCGGTCTTCAAGAAAATGAAAAAGAACATATTCACTATAAAGTTTCGCGGCTCATGAAAATTCCAGACAACGTATGAATTTAGCCGGAACCGATTTCACGAGCCATGTTTCACTCGTCGATTGATACAGCTCGATCCCCTCTTCGTGCATCCTTTCGGAATCTATCTCGAGAATGACCGGTTTCCCGTGTCTGGCGCCGACCTGCCTCGCCGTCTCAATGTCAGGAGAAAGATGCACGAACTGTCTTCTCCCCGGGCTGATGCCGCGCTTCATGATCGAGTGAAGAAATCTCGTGGCGGTACCATGATAGAGCACGCCGGGCGGTCTCTTCGGAGCAAGACTGAGATCGACCTGCACCGAGTGTCCGTACAGGGCGCGGATGCGCGTCAGGTCGTCGCTGAGTTGATACCTTCCCTTCGCGTCCGTCTCGATGATCTCGAATATGAGATCCCTCGTGAGACGGACGCCCCGCCCGCGGGCGCAATCGATGAGCTTTGAAATCTCGGCCCAGCCGGAACGATCTAGCTCGAGACCGATCTTCCCGGGATCGTGCCGCAACGCCCAACTCAGGAATTTGCTTTGTTTTACATATTTTTCGACCATGGTAATCAGAATTGCTTGGGTTATTTTACATATTTTTCGACCATGGCAATCGGTATTGATGGTGCCTTCCCCGCTGCCGGGCAGAAACGATTTGACCGCATTTTACGCCATAAAAGGGGCCGGTTTCAACAGTGCCTTTTGGATTTTTGCTGCTCCCTTCATATCCCTCACCCATGTATATTATTCTGCTCTAAGCACCTTACTTTTTGGCTATTATTTGCCCCTTCACACCTTGACCTGAATGCGAAATTTCTGTATTATTCCACTATCGCAAAACCATTTTTCCGGTTTTGCTGAATTCGAAGTGTTTATATTACCGGCAAATTGCCCGGTAACACATTGATATTAAGTGAACTAGTATGCTTTAGCGGGCATGGGGGCACGGCAAAAAGATCATGGCTGACACGATAGGGATTCGCAGGGAGGACAAGAGCGAGTGGGAGCGGCGGACGCCGCTGATTCCCGATCATGTGCGGGACTTGAAAAGCGAGGGCATCGACGTGGTGGTCCAGCCTTCCGAAATCCGCGTGTTCAGGGAGAGGGATTACGAGAATGTCGGGGCCTCGGTGGACGAGGATCTATCATCCTGCAAGATTGTATTCGGTATCAAGGAGATCCCCGCGGCCGTCTTCCGCAAAGGCGGAATATACGCCTTCTTCTCGCACGTCATAAAGGGCCAGCAGTACAACATGCCGATGCTGAAACAGATGATGAAGCTCGGTTGCACATTGATCGAATACGAACGGGTGGTGGATGAGGAAAACCGCCGCCTGATTTTCTTCGGCAAGCAGGCGGGACAGGCCGGAATGGTGGAAACACTCGTCGCTTTCGGAGGCAGACTCGAGCTCGAGGGAACGGCGAATCCCTTCTCGGCGATCAGGCGTCCCATCGATTACGAATCCCTCTCCGAGATCAAGGTGGCGCTCGAGGTTCTTGGATCTTGGATAAGAGCCGGCGGACTGCCGAAGGAGATCGTGCCGGTGATCGTCGGGATCACCGGGTATGGCAACGTGTCTATCGGCGCACAGGAGATGCTCGATGTTCTTCCCGTTATGGAGATTTCACCCGGCGGGGTTGCTGACATTACGGCGGAGACCCCGGGCGCGGACAAAACCATCTTCAAGGTGATATTCAAGGAAGAGGATCTCGTTTCACCCAAGTCGCCCGACACGGTTTTCGAGCTGCAGGATTATTACGAACACCCCGAGAAATACAAAGGCAAGTTCGAGGAGTACATCCCCTATTTTTCCATGCTTGTGAATTGCATCTTCTGGACGGAAAAATATCCCCGGCTCATGACTAAGGAATACCTCAAGAGACACTGGCCGAGCCTGCGGCTCAAGGTGATCGGTGACATCAGCTGTGATGTCAACGGCTCGATTGAATGCCTCGAGAAACCGACCGAGCCCGGCGACCCGAACTACGTGTACGAGCCGGATTCAGATTCGATCAGGGACGGTCTCGAGGGAAACGGGCCGGTAATCATGGCCGTCGACATCCTGCCCTCGGAGATCCCGTTGGATTCCTCAATATACTTCAGCGGCGTCCTCAAGGACTCCGTTTCGGCGATCGCCAAAGCCGACTACAGCGTCCCCTTCGAAAAGCTCGACCTTCCCGACCCAATCAAGAAAGCGGTGATCCTCTACAACGGCGAGTTGACTCCCGAATATAAATACATCAGCAAATTCCTTTAAAGCGCAACGCGGAGGTAAAATGAAATGGCACAGGTAGCAATACTCGGAGCGGGAATGGTGGCGAGACCGCTTGTTCGATATCTCCTCGACCAGCCCGATGTGACCGTAGTCGTGGCCACGCGAACGGTAAGCAAGGCGGAGAAAATGATAGACGGACATCCCGACGGCAAAGCCAAGACGCTAAACGTCGAGGATATGACAAGCGTCGAGGAGGAAGTCAAGGCGGCCGACGTCGTGGTTAGCCTCGTTCCGTACGCTTACCACGTTGCGGTAGCGGAGCTCTGCATAAAGCACAAGAAACAGCTCGTCACGACCTCGTACGTGAGCGATGATATGCAGGCGCTCGATACGAAGGCGAAGGAAGCCGGCGTCTTCCTGCTCAACGAATGCGGCCTCGATCCCGGCATCGATCACATGTCTGCGATGCGGATCATTCACGATGTTGCGGACCGCGGCGGAAAAATCACGAGCTTCCGTTCATCGACCGGCGCCCTCCCGTCCCACGAGGCCAGCACCAATCCGTTCGGCTACAAATTCTCGTGGTCGCCGCGCGGTGTCCTGCTAGCGTCGAGAAATTCGGCCAGATGGCTCGAGGACGGCAAAGAGATCAACGTTCCGAGCGAAGAGCTTTTCGAGAACTACTATATCCTCGACGTGCCGGAGACCGGCTCGTTCGAGAACTACCCGAACAGAGACTCCGTCCCCTACAAGGAAATCTACGGGCTCAAAGACGCCGACACCGTCTACAGGGGAACCCTCAGGATGAGCGGATGGTGCGAGACGATGCGGCGGATCATCGCCCTCGGATGGCTCCAGGATGAACCGGTCGAGGGTTTCACCGGCAAGACCTTCGCGGATATGACACGGCATTTGATCGGCGCCAAGAAGAACGACGCCCTCGTCGAAGCCACAGCCAAGTTTCTCGGTGTGGACACATTCGCAACGGTCATCAAGCGAATCGAGTGGCTCGGCCTCTTCGCCGACGAGCCGTTGCCAACGGACAAAGACAATCCACTCGACTATATGAACTTTCTGACTTTGGAAAAAATGTCGATGGATCCCGGCGATCGTGACATGGTGGTGATGCATCACGAATTCCACGCCGAGTTCAACGGCGGCGCCAGGGAATTTCTGACCTCGACACTCGTCGACTACGGAATCCCCAACGGAGACACGTCGGTCGCGAGAACGGTCGCCCTGCCGGCCGCGATCGCGGTGAAGATGATCCTGGAGGAAAAGATGAAACTCGAAGGCGTCTATGTGCCCGTTATACCGGAAATCTACAATCCGATCCTCGATGAACTGGAAGAGCTGGGAATCAAGTTCGTCGAGAGAAAGCAGAAGGTGTAACATGGCTCGCAAGAACTCGCGGTACTACATCAACCTCGAAAACAAGTATACCGCCCACGGCTACCACCCCCTGCCGGTTGTGCTCAACCGCGGCAAGGGTGTGTGGGTGTGGGACGTCGACGGCAAGAAATACATCGACTGTCTCTCCGCATACAGCGCGGTAAATCAGGGCCATCTCCACCCCAGGATCATCAAGGCGCTCCGCGAACAGGCGGCGAAGCTCACCCTGACGAGCAGGGCGTTTCACAACGACCAGCTCGGGGTGTTCATGAAGAAGCTCTCCAAGCTCGCTCGTATGGAGATGGCGCTTCCCATGAACACCGGCGCGGAAGCGGTTGAAACAGCGATAAAGATCGCAAGAAAATGGGGATACGAGAAGAAGGATGTACGCAAGAACAAGGCGGAGATCATCACCTGTCGCGAGAACTTCCACGGCCGCACGACGACGATCGTCGGATTCTCTACCGATCCCGATGCCTATACGAATTTCGGCCCCGCTACGCCCGGTTTCAAGATAATCCCCTACAACGACACAAAAGCCCTCGAGAAAGCGATCACAAAAAGCACCGTCGCCTTTCTCGTCGAGCCGATCCAAGGCGAGGCGGGCGTTAACATTCCTGATGCAGGGTATCTCGAGAAAATTCGCAAGATCTGCACGAAGCACAAGATTCTTCTCATCTTCGACGAGATCCAGACCGGTCTCTGCCGAACGGGAAAGATGTTCTCCTGGATGTACGAGAATGCCAAACCCGATATGATAACACTCGGAAAGGCACTCGGCGGAGGCGTCATGCCCGTTTCGGCGGTCGTATCATCGGAAAAGGTCATGTCGGTCATCACGCCGGGGACGCATGGGAGCACCTTCGGTGGCAATCCGCTCGCCTGCGTCGTGGGAACGGCTTCGCTCGATGTACTGATCGACGAAAAGCTCGACAAGCGCGCCATGCGGCTCGGAAAGTACTTCAGAAAGAGACTCCACGAGATCGCAACGGACAAGGTGGCCGAGATCAGGGGCAGGGGGCTCCTCATCGCCCTCGAGCTCAAGAAATCCGCCGGCACCGCACGTGAATACACCGAGAAGCTCATGAAGCTCGGCGTGCTCGCCAAGGATACACACGGTCAGACGATACGATTTGCCCCGCCGCTGGTGATCACCGAGAAGCAGATCGACTGGATCATCGAGCGGGTGCGGAAGGTAATCTAGAAAATTCCACCGATGTCGCCTTGTGGCCCATCCAATTCGTTTCGGTTGACATATCAAAATGCTACGGGGGCTTCTGCGGCAAAGGGATCGTCACTCATTGCTTCTCGGCCAGCGCTTTGTATACGGCAGAGGCGATCTTGATATCCTGAACGGCGACACCGGTGAGATCGGCTACTGAAATCTGGTCGTCGGACGTGCGTCCCGTCACATCCCCCGCAATCACTGCACCGAGCTCGATCACTTCACTCTCATCCAAGATCCCGGATTGCATAGCTTTTGATATCTCGCCGCGAATCTTGCACTGAGCAATGCTGTCGGCGACGACTACATCCGCCTCGCCCAGAATGGAGGAATCCAGTTCCTGCTTGGACCGAGTATCAGAGCCGACCGCCGTGATGTGCGTCCCGGCCCTGAGATCGGCTGCGTGCAAAAGGGGCTCGACGGCGGGAGTCGCGGTTACGACGAGATTGCACGTGCCGAGGATCTCCGGCGCCCGGCGTGTCGTCTCGATCTCGAATCCGAGAGCCGTCATATCATCTCGAAAGCGTTCCAGCTGTTCCTCTCCCCTCCCCCACACGAGCACATTCCGGCACACGGTCACTTTTTGAAGGTATGTCAGCTGAAACCTCGCCTGAACGCCGGTGCCGACGATGCCGATACGCTCCACCTTTGTTGGAGCGAGATATTTAGCCGCTATGGCGCCGGCGACGGCCGTGCGCGTTTCGGTCAGAAAGCCTTGATCGAGCAGGATACTCATCAACTCGCCCGTCCCCTGATCGAAGAGGAGCATCAGGCCGTAGCCCGTGGGGAGACCGATTTTAGGATTATCGTAGAAACCCGAGGCGATCTTGATTACATAATGATCGTCCCCCCTGATATAGCCGTACTTGATATGCACGTCTCCCTTATCGAGGAGCAACTCCCCGACGGGCGGCACCTCGGCTTCGCCCTTCGAATATGCCACGAATCCCTCTTCGATGGCCGGGATGAGATCGAGTGAAGGTGCTACCGCCTTAATCTGTTCGAGTGAGATCACTTTCATTCCCTGTCACCCCTACAAAATTGTTTTCAGTGTCTCGAGACCGATATTGGCCCCACAGATGACAATGACAACATTCTTGCCCGCAAAGCGCTCTTTCAATTTCATGAAGGAGGCAATCGATACCGCCGCCGCTCCCTCGATGAGCATCCGGTGCTCCTTTATATATAGAAGCAGATGATCCCTGATTTCCGCTTCCGTCACCGTAACGAATTCATCGACCAGATCGCGGCAGAGCTCAAAGGTGATCGCGCCTTCTTCGATACCTCCCGCCGTGCCGTCCGACAGGGTAGGAAGCGATGGAAGGTCCAGGATCCTCCCCGCCTTTACCGACTGCGCCATGACCTGAGAATTCTCTGGGGAACAACCGACTACATGTACGTCCGGCCGAACGCTCTTGATATAACCCGCAACACCAGAAATCAATCCGCCGCCGCCGACCGAGGCGAACACGGCGTCTATCCGATCTAACTGCCGCGTCAATTCGACACCTATCGTACCCTGTCCGCCGATTACGTGCGGATCGTTGTACGGCGACACATATGTCATGTTGTTTTGAGCGGCATAGGCCCTCGCGTGCACCTCGGCTTCGACCGTATCGGTGCCGAATGTTCGAACATCCGCGCCTAGATGCTCGATTCTCTCTCTCTTCGATAATTCTGTGTTTTCCGGCACGAATACGATACCCGGTGCATCGAATTGCTCGAGACTGTATGCAACGGCGGCGCCGTGATTCCCCGTCGATGCGGCAACGATCCCCCGCGAGCGCTCTGCCTGCGAAAGCGACATGATCTTGTTCATCGCCCCACGCACCTTGAACGAGCCCGTATGCTGCAGATTTTCGAGCTTGCAATAGACATCGGCCCCGCTGCGGCGGCTCAAATATGCGGAATACTCCAGGATCGTCCGCCTAATGTGGGGACGAATCCGTTCCTCGGCCTGCATTACTTCTTTTTCAATGTTCATGTCGACATACCCGTTTACTCGGGAACGCAGCGCCAATCATGATATGTTCGGAGGCGGCCGAAACGTTCGCTATTCTTTTAGCTCCATTATCAGATCGTGAATCCGATCCAATCCCGCAGTGAGGTAGTCATGAGGAAGACCGAAGCTCACACGCACAAACCTGTCCATCCCAAAATGATCGCCGGGCACGATGAGCACACTCTTTTCTTCTAGTAACCGTTCTATTAATTCGGTCGAATTGATATCGAAATGGTACCGGATAAATGCAATCGCCGCCGCCTGCGGCGGCACGACGCTGAACGCGCCTTCGTGACCGGCCATCCACCGTTCCAATTCATCATACCCTTCGCGAATGAGACCGCGCGTGCGTCCGAGGAGCAGGGGAAGAGCATCGGGAGAAAGGGCGCCTGCGGCAAGTTTGTTCGACAATATCGTTGCGCTGATTGTTGTGTATTCGTGTCTCTTCCAGATTTCGTCGATAGCTTCAGGTGGCGCAACCACCCAACCGATGCGCAGCCCCGGCAAGCCGTACGCCTTGCTCAAACCTCCAACCGCCGCCACCTTGTCATAAAGGCCGTAAAAGGACGGAGTCATCTCATCGGTCAAGCGTTCGGAACCCCGGTAGACCTCATCGGACAGGATCCAAGCTCCCACCTTATCCGCCGTCTCGACGATTCCATCCATCTCCACCTCATCCAGTATGCGACCGGTGGGGTTGTTCGGATTGCATACGGCGATGAGCTTTGTCTTCGAGGTGACAACGTTCTGCATCTCACTGATGTCGAGCGCCCACCCGCCTTCTTCATTCAAATGGAACTCTTTCACATTGAGATCGTTATTTTTCGCAATCCCCCATATCTGCATGTAGTTCGGGAGCATAACGGCTATCTCGTCTCCCCCTGAAAGCAGAGTGCTGATCGTGATATAGTTGGCCTCGGCCGCCCCCACGGTCACCAGGACATTCTCCGCCGTAGCTCCGTCGTACAACGCGGCGATGTTTTCGCGCAGCTCGGGGATACCGTTTACATGGGGATAATTAAGGCTCGTGGCGAGCAGTTCCTTGATGCGGGCGGGATTCTTCTCGAGAAGCTCATTGAGCGAAACGGGATGCACTCCGCTCTCCGACAGGTTGTATTCGACATCCTGCTCGAACTTGGACATCATGCGTTCCATGGCGAACGGATAAAACTTTTTCATCTGGATCACCGCTCCTTTACCAGATGCCGCCTCCAAATTCCACGACGTACTGGAGGCTCTCGATCTCGAAGGCCCCCTTGTTCTTGACACCGATGCGCAATCCGCCAAACTCCCAGAGAAAGCTCATGAATTTAAGCGGCGTCTTGGTCATATTCACCCGAAACTTTATCCCCGATTCGACAACGAATTCCGTATCGGTATCGAATACTCCTTCGCTCACTTCCTCGGTGTCCCATTCGACGCCGCATGCAAAATAGCCGTCCACCCAGCGCGAGGCGGAAGGTGTGTACAACAGCATCCATCCGAAATCCTGCAGCTTTTTATCCTTAAAATACATACGGTGTACCACAAAGCCGCCCGCCATGGGATCCTCGAAGTTCTTTATGATAAAGAGAGGAAACGCGAAAGAGAATCCGAGATCGCCGTCGTACATGATCGATAAGGAGAGCGACTTGATAACCCTTCCCTCCCCGACAAGGTCATCGAGCTTCTTCAGACTGGTATTCTCTTTCACCTCCGGCCAGCCGGGCGCCTCCTTTTCCTCCATCTTGTGTTTGAGCAGCGCATCGTCTTCCGCCAGCTCGGACGATGGAAAGGGGCGCAATTCATAAACGGCATTATCGGGCGCGTAAACACCGTCGACTGATAATTTCTTTCGTAAGTAGCTGTCCTCTGGAAGCGGTGGAAAAACGCGGTGCTCGTCTCTTCTCACCTTCGTCATCCAGGCTTGATATGAACCGGTAAAGAGGGCGCCCGAGCGTATTATATCGCGGCAGCCCCATGCGTCGTTCACGTATCTGTTGACGTCATATGTCGGCGTGTAGTAGCCGTCGCTGTTCTTGTCCGTGCACATCGCGTGCTTGCCCTCCTCGACGAGGAGGTGCATTGGAAATTTTGTATAATCGTCGACGTCCAGTGTGTTGAAATACCACTGTAGGCCATGCGCCTCTGCGATTACCTGAGCGATTAATATGTAATAGACCACCTCATCGCACTGTATTTCGGGATGGTGCTCCTTTATGTAATCATCGTTGCTCCGCCCGATCAAGATTTTGAATTCAGTGGGCTCTACGTCATGCGGATGCCCGCCGAATCCCTCTTCCTTGTGGAAATAGGCGATGAACTTGAGGTTGGCGACTACAGCATAACGCATATCGATGATCGATCTGCTCTTGTCGTTCGGATCTTCGATATATGGCTGACCTTCCGCACCTTCCCATGAGAGGATCCTGTTGTACTGATAGTAAACCACCGGTGAATCCAGATCTTCTTCGAAGGGCAGCGGATCGGGGATCCTGATATCCTTACCCTCCGCGTCATAGAGCGTCGGCTCATCGGGCGAGAACCAGAACACAGGCGCGCAGTAGGAAGCGATCTCTTGAATCGTCATCGTGTGCTGCGTCCCAAACCAGATAATACGGGGATCTCTACTGAAATCGCAATGGGTCTCGATTTCACCCGGCTCCTCATCTGGTGCCGGACATAATCCCGCAGAATCCAGCGGCATGAAAACAACCAGTAGAATAATAAATCCGAAGAGTAATCCCGAAGCGGAGCGAATGTGCCTCATATGTTTCTCCTCCTGTGAAAATTCAAGCAACCCTATCCAGCTCTGGGGAACAGATGCAGCCAGAGCAACAATGCCGCCGGCAATGCCGCACGCGGCCGATGCGGGATATGCGCCCGCACGCGGCCGGCATCTATCGACTGATAATGAGAGAAACGATCCAACCCAGGCAGAATCCTGCAATAGAGCAGACCACGATCCAGAAAAACAGGTTGCCGGTTATCACGCCAATTACCAGTCCGACCGCAGCACCGACCAAAAAACCGTATCCGAAACCAGCCGCCGCCTTCTTGAGTGTAGCTTTCATGCACCATTCCTCGCATTACATTGCATTGCGTCAAACGAATCGCTTGCTTGTATCAATTATCAAATCCACCGTTGCTTGTCAAAAGAATACACCACGTGATACATTTTCGGCAAACCATGAAAATATCATCAAGTTGCTGCCTGTGACGATCAGGGCGATTCACGAACCTCCCACAGCCTCTCCGCCATCTCGCCGATCTCTCTGTGCATGGCGAGTTTCTCGAGCCAGCCTTTTGGTATATCCGATTCTCCATAATGTGCACCCGCCACCTGCCCGCATACAGCCGCCGTCGTGTCCGCATCGTCTCCGAGATTCACTGCCATTAATACCGCATCCTCGAAGCTCGTCGAATTGTAGAAACACCAGAGAGCCGATTCCAGACTCTCGACGACATAGCCGGTTCCCCGGATACCGGATTCCGTTTTATCCCGGTATTCACCGGCACAAATCCTTTCGATACGCCCTGACGATACGACGGACGAGAATTCGGAGAACAAAATTTCTTCTTTCTTTTGACCGGACAGGGCCCGAAATAGTATCTCCCCGAGTGCTCGACACGCTTCAATGCATGCGGCGGCACCGTGCGTCGTGCGGGAGCTTTCCGCGGACCATCCGAGAACCGCCTCCTTATCGGGATAATAGAACAACGGAATCGGAGCCAGCCTCATGATAGATCCATTACCGGCCGATCGCGGATCCGTCGAACCACTGAAGGGGTCACCGGAACGCCTGTATCTGTGCAGCGCAGCGGCCGTGGTGCCGCCGATGTCAAAACAGATACCCGTGCTGCTGAAGTATCCCTCCTCATACCATGCGCAGTATCGATCCATTTGATCGGCCGCGTCAAAACCTTGTTTTTCTGTCAAGCTCGCAGCGAGGCAGAGTGCCATGGATGTGTCGTCGCTCCACTCACCAGGATTCAGCTCAAAAGGACCCCCGCCAATCATGTCGGTAACGGGTGAAAAAGTGCCCCGCGGGCGGAATTCCACCGATGTGCCGACCGCATCACCCACAGCGAGTCCAAGAAGGCAACCGCGTATCCGCTCCAGCTCGTCCATTGGATTCTCCGATGTAAAACACGAGAATCGCTCGCCGTACGATTCCGCGCGGTTCTCTATTTTCTTCTCTTCACCAGCACGATATTAACCTGCGTGTCTAGGCATTGTTTTCGGATAAATGAGATGCCGCCGGCTCATTCGTCAGAAGTGCCAAGGGTTCCCGCCGGCTCCTTGAAATAGGCGTCCCACGCGATATCCTGGATTTCGACGGTAATCTGTAGATCGAGGGCCGAAGCTGTCAGCAAGAAGTACTCTTTCAATATTGTCAGTGCCGCCTTTCCCAGCTCGCCCTTCAATTCTTTCGACCGCCCCGCAAGCACCCTGATGCAGCAATGAACAAAAGCTTTCGGCTCTCCACCGGTTCCGACACGATATTTCCCGCGTTCAATCACGCGTCCCTTGCAGTTATCGATCGCTACGCCGGTGATACTCACGAGCAGCTCGAACAACCGTCCAAGGATCGACTCGGTATCGATCTCCTGATCGATATTCGACGTATATTCCAGGATAACATGAGGCATAGCACTTCAGTCCGATGCGCGGTAACTCTAAGAGAGTACCGCAATAATGACAAATAGAATAGTCCTATTATGATTCTACCTAACAACCAGGCATCCAATCCTCCGGCATTTGCACCGCGACAACCTCCCCCCGGGCGCATACCTCGCCCTCCGCTCTCACCTCAATCTCTACAACCACCTTGCGTCCCTTGATCTCCTTGACACTGCCGCGCACCTCCAGCTCGACGAGCGGCGTCGGTTTCAGGTAATTCACGTGCAGTGCCGCCGTTACGTAGCGATACGGTGGTTCCGTGCCCATTTCCCGCCCCGCCGCCCGGTATGCGGCCGCTGCCGCCGTCCCGGTTCCGTGACAGTCTATCAGCGAGGCAATCAATCCACCATACACGTACCCTGGAATCGCGGTATGATACGGCCGCGGTTGGAAAATCGCCACTGATTCATCTCCGTCCCAGTAGCTCTTGATCTGTAAACCGTTCTCGTTCAGACGGCCGCAGCCATAACAGTGGCTGAGATCATCCGGATAATAGTCCTGAAACGCCTTCTCGTTCATCGATCTGCTCCCCTATCAGAAAAAATCCTTATTCGATCTCGAGCTTGTCAAGAGCCGTCTGTATCCTCTGATTCGCAATATCGACATACATCTTTTGAGAGAGAAGCTCCCGGCTGACGATCTCCAGTGTTTCAGCCCTCATCCTGCCATCACGTGCCAACTGACGGCCCGCTTTTCTCGCCGCCTCCCGGACATCATCCACCGGCGCTCCCTTTTCCTGCACTTCTCTCAGCACCGCGCCGTGCGGACGGAGGAGCGCGCCGGCGAATTCCCGGCTAAAATTCTTACTGATTGCTCTCATATGGACGAGCATCGGGTCGAAATTATCGAGCTCCCAAAAGCCGCAGCTTGCAACGAGCACCAATTTGCCGTCTGGAACATCTCTTCGAGCGCGATAACGACAGTGATCCTCCCGAAGCTCGATAATCGGTTCCAGGATCGGAATCATGCGATCAATCAGATTCTTTAGAGGCCCGCTCACGCCATCCACATAGACCGGAGTTGCGAACACGAGGACGTCCGCAGCGGCAATTGCCGGGAGAATCACCTGCATGTCGTCCTTTTGAAAACAATCTCCCGGCTTCTTGAACCAGCAGTGAAACTCGCCCCGGCAGGGTTTGATGTTCAACTTTTTTGTGTAGAAGAGTTCGACTTCCGCTCCAGCCTCCCGCGCGCCATCGAGAAAAGGCTCGAGAATCAATGCTGTGTTTCCCTTTGCCGCGTTGGAACTGCCGTTTATAGCCAAGACTTTCATTAATGCCTCGTCTATTTCAACTATGTTGCCGAAGACTCAATGCCATGCGTTGCCGAATTGAATGTACCAGGCGAAGTCGTCCTTGCTCCACGCAAAATCGAGTCCCGCATTCAATCCGAACATACGCGCAACCATGTAGCGAAAACCGAAACCGCCGGAGCCGACTTCCGTCACGTCTTCCGATTCATCAAATGACATCATTGCCCAGCCGTAGCCGCCGAAGCCGATAGCGCTCCATCGATTGGAGAACCTCCACCGCGCCTCCGCTTCCGTGGAAATGGCGATCTTTCCCTGATACCTCATCACAGGCACGCCACGCAGGGAAATGTACGGCAGGTCGTAGAAGGGAACGTCCCCCCCGACAAAATCCCCCTCCACGTCGAGCCCGAGCACAACGCGCGGGTGGGGATCGATAAATCCGAATGCGGAAACCTCGAGCTCGTTATATTCGAAGTCGCCGCCCCAGATTTTGCCGTAATCCATCCATCCAACGGCTACGCGCACGCCATTGTTCGAATCCATGGTATTGTCGAGATTCTCATAGGCGGCCAGCACCCCGAATCCGGCCGAGGATGAATCCAATTCCAGGGGATCTACGTCAGGTATGATATTTCCTAAATCGAATATGACGGTCTGATCCGAATATCTGTATTTAGCGCCGAGAAAGAAATCCGTTTGCCTGAGCCGTTTCTCGAAACGCTGGAAAAGATACCAGCTCTTGATCGTGTACTCGAGCGGTCTATCCAAAATCCCCCTTCCACCGGGAAACCCGTAAAATTTCAAGTTGATGCTCGCCCGCATGAGGGCGCCGAGATACCGGGCCCAGTCACTCTTCCAAGTGTGGCTATGAAATATTCCTGCGCCCCACGTGCCGTTTTCCGTGCCGAATCCCATTACGCCTGATATCGTCGGCGGCTCGAGCTCCTTTCGTTCGCCCAGCCGGATTTCCTCCCATGAAATCAGCTTGGTGGTATCGGTCCGCGTAGGATGGAAGTAAGAAATGACGAGGCCACCGCCGTAGCCCACGGCAGGTTCTGTAATAATGATCGGAATGGGTACGAAACCCGTCCGCCCGGTTAGATACATGCTCAAATCGAACTGGCCGTCAGCGGGATCCTTGAATGTGTCCCACTTCGAATCGGCGTTTACAACTGTCCCCAGAGATAGAAAAGCAAGAATGAGTGCAATGCCCAGCACCGGAGTGTATTTCACTCGATGTGCTCCTTGCTGAAAGGGTATTCTCAACAGCCGGTTCAATTCCGGTTAATCGGCATTCGCGTGCCAATGTGTTCTTTGATCTGATACTCGAAGGCGTTTAACGTAAGGGTTACATCGATAAACAGGAAAACGGCGGATAAAATGATGCCCAGGATGCTGAGCAGGAATAATGCAATGCCGGCAACTTTGAGATCTGCATCTAACAGATACATAACGAGCAGGACCGGGATGAGAAAGCTGCTGCACAGGATGCTGAATGATATCGACATGATCGATGATTTGAGAATCCTGCTCCTCTTGGAAAGCATCTTCAATTGCACTATCTTGATTTCCCTCTCCCGGCCATCTTTCGGTAACTGCTCCAGCTCATTGACGAGTATCCGGGATCTATCTATTGTCCTGCCCAGACGGTTTGTAACCGATAAGAGGATCAAGCCGACTCCGGAAATTAGTATGATCGGGGAGATGCAAGATTGTAAGAAAGCGACGAATATTTTTGCCTCTTCCATTTGACCTCATCCCCGAGAAACCGCAATCTCCTCAGACTCATAAAAGAATTCGGAAAGCAATGAAATGGCAGTCTAACGCATGCAAAAACTTTTGTCAAACGGAAGGGTTGAGTATGTCGGGTTGAGTACGTTCAATCTACTCAATTGCCGAATCGCTGGTGAAGGGGATCACTCTATCTAACCAGTTTCATTAAACAACCACGAACTCACTCCCGTGGATTTGCGGTGGTTTAACTAAAATCAGTTCAATAAACGTCGAGATCATTTCCCGAGACCACTCTTCCCCGGTATTCACTTTGAATCTCTTCGAGAAGCTCTTCTTCCGATGCTCCCCAGAATAGCTGGTGGTAGAGAATGAGCAACTTCGGTTGTACGGCAGATGCTATCTCCGCCAACTCCGTTGTCGAGGTGTGAAAACTCGAATGGTATCGCTTCCATTCAGGAGTCCGCTTCTCGAACCGCGCCTGGCAGTAGACCTCGTGAATGAGCACGTCGCACCCCTTTGCGGCCTCGATCAGCGGATCCCAGGGAGAAGTATCGCCTGAAACCACGATAATCCTGTCCGGAGTTGTGAACTTGAAACCATACGCATGATGCCACGATCCATGGTGCACGGGGAATGCCTCGACGGTGACGTTCGAATCTCTGTAGATGACTCCAGCGACAAACTCATGAACATTCACCTTGTAGCCGTAGGAATTGGCGGGTTCCAGGCCGTAGAGCCGCATATGGATGTCATTTTGATACGCGGCGAGAATATGATCGGTCATCTCTCGAATACCGTCCGGACCGTAAACCTCGAGAGGTTCATTCCGCCCCAAAACCCACGGCGTCAATATCATATCCGGATACCCCACGGTGTGATCGGAGTGCAGATGTGTAATGAACAGGTGATTCAAATTGGCCGCTCTGAGCGCGTCGACTCCTTTTTTCGCCGCTGCGGCGGCCCTGCGCACAACGCCGGGGCCGCAATCAATAATGTATGGCGTCTCATTGACGACTATGGCAATCGATGGACCCGAGCGATCGGGATCGGCCACGGGTGTTCCCGTGCCGAGAAGAACAATTTTAGTTCTCGAGAATTCCTGTGCGGATTGAGCTGAAACATGAAGTTGCGTAATCAAAATACCGCACGTGATAACTAAGATCATCATGGCAATTTTATGTACCCTGATCATGAGATCCTCCCAAGGCAAGCGTGACTGTTCTCGGGATATTCAATCCGAAATCCCATCGGTTCCGGAAGCACGACCAATGTGCCATCCCGGATATGGAGAAAGCATGATGAAGTATACAACTTTTTAGTGATACCGCTATAAAAAGAGCCGGCGGCATAGCGGATTTGAAGCCCGAAACGCCGCCGGATTTATTGCCTTGAAGCGCCGCAGAGATCAGATATCGAACTTGATTCCCTGCGCGAGCCGCAGAGATCAGATATCGAACTTGATTCCCTGCGCGAGCGGAAGCTCCTTGCTCCAGTTGATCGTGTTAGTCTGGCGCCGCATATATCCCTTCCATGAGTCCGAACCGGACTCGCGGCCGCCCCCCGTCTCTTTCTCGCCGCCGAATGCGCCGCCGATCTCGGCACCCGAGGTGCCGATGTTCACGTTGGCGATACCGCAGTCGGATCCTCCGTGTGAGAGAAACTGTTCCGCCTCGAGCAGATTAGTCGTGAAAATGGCGCTGGAAAGTCCCTGGGTAACGCCGTTATGGATTTCTATCGCCTCCTCCATCGTTTCATACTCGAGAAGATAGAGGATCGGGGCAAACGTTTCCTCTCGAATGATCTCTGTCTGGGACGGCATCCTGATTATCGTGGGCTCGACAAAGAGATCACCGATATCGGGAAGCTTGTTGCCGCCGCAGACGACCTCTCCGCCGTCCGCCTTCGCCTTCTCGATCGCCTTGAACATCAGATCGACAGTCGCCTCATTAATCACCGGTCCCATGAGGGTGTTGTCGTCGATCGGGTCACCGATGCGGACCTGCTTGTAGGCGTTGACGAGACTCTTGGTGAGCTTGCCGGCGATCGATTTGTGCATGATGATGCGCCGTGTGGATGTACAGCGCTGCCCGGATGTGCCCACCGCGCCGAAGACGATAGCCGGCACGGCCATATCGAGATCGGCGTTGGCGGTTGCGATGATCGCGTTGTTGCCGCCGAGCTCCAGAATGGTATTGCCGAAACGCTTGGATACAACCTCGGCAACACGCCTTCCCATCAAGGTCGACCCGGTGAAAGAAATCAGTTGAAGCCGCGGATCGTTAATGAGCCGCTCCCCCACGGTGCTTCCCGGTCCCGCCACGAAGCAGAAGATTCCTTCGAGGCCGTGGTCAGCCATGACCTTGTTGCAAATATGCTGCACGGCCAGGGCCGTGAGCGGCGTCGATGACGACGGTTTCCACACGACCGTATCCCCACATGCCGCCGCGATGGCGGCGTTCCACGCCCATACCGCCACGGGAAAGTTGAATGCGGAAATAACGCCGATTGCGCCGAGCGGGTGCCACTGCTCATACATACGATGTGCGGGCCGCTCGGAATGCATTGTGAGCCCGTAGAGTTGCCGGGAGAGACCGACAGCGAAATCGCAGACATCGATCATCTCCTGGACTTCACCGTGTCCCTCGGCTCGTATCTTTCCCATCTCGAGTGTGACGAGATCACCGAGTGGTTCCTTGAACTCGCGCAGCGCGAGCCCGAGATCCCGTACGACCTCGCCGCGCTTGGGTGCCGGTATCATGCGCCACGATTTGAATGCTTCGTCGGCTTTGGTTGCGACCGTCTCGTACGCCTGTTCGCTCGCCATTACCACTTCGGCGAGAACCTCGCCGGTCGTCGGATTGTAGGACTTGAGCTGTTTCCCTCCCTTTTCCATGATCCACCCGTCAGGCCCCCAGCAGGCGCCGGGATTGACATCCTCGATTTGCAGCTTTTTTAGAACCGATTTCGACATGAGTTACCTCCAAAACGTGTGTGAGTCAGTGCTCAAATGGCGGTATTTCATAACACTCTGCCATTCGCGACTTGGGATTATATCACTCAAGATAATGAATGGGAATATGAAAAGTCAAAAAAACAAATAGGGGCTAAATAATATTTAATTCGTTACATTTTATCAAGATACGGCAGAGACAGGGCAATCTCCCTATTACGGGCTAAAGATTTTCCGCAATCTTCAGCACTTTCGCGCCCCTGATCTTTCTCATCTTGAGCTCGAGCAGCGCCGCATTCGCGTCTCCAAGGGAAAAGGTCTCAACCTCCGGCCTGATCGGAATCTCTCCGGCGAGATCGAGAAACTCCTGCACATCCCTTCTCGCCACATTGGCAACGCTCTTGATCTCCTTCTCCATCCAGATGTGAGTCGTATAATCCAGCGAAAGCAGGTAGTCCTTGTCGACATCCTCCTTGCGGATGGCGTTGATAACGAGCCTTCCACCCGGCTCGAGGTTTCCGAGCGCCTCTACAACCGGCTTCCATACCGGCGTTGTGTCGATAATGCTCCTCAGGCTCTCGGGTGATTTTTCCGCCGTATCACCCGCCCAGACGGCGCCGAGCTCGCGCGCGAATTCACGCTCCTCGCCACTGCGGGCAAATACATAGACGTCCGAATTCGGATAGCGGTGCTTCGCCATCTTCAGAACGAGGTGGCCGGACGCGCCGAATCCGGTGAGACCGAGATTCTGACCGTCCTCGAGCTCGGCAAGGCGCAGGGATCGGTAACCGATCGCCCCGGCACAGAGAAGGGGTGCCGCTTCGACATCGGAAAAGAGATCCGGTATCCGGAACGCGAAACGCTCCGGAACCGTCATGTATTCGGCGTATCCGCCGTTCACATCCCTCCCCGTCGCTTTGAAGTCCGGGCAGAGATTCTCGTTTCCCGAGCGACAGAAACGGCACACGCCACAGGCGGAATAAATCCACGCGATACCGACCCGTTCCCCGCCCCGGAATCTGTTCACCTTCTCACCCACCACTTCCACCGTCCCCACAACCTGATGGCCCGGTATCAGCGGGAAGGTGGATGGTGGTGTCCTTCCCTCGATCTCATCGAGTTCCGTGTGACAGATGCCGCAGGCGGAAACCTTGACCAGAATTTCATCACCACCGGGAACCGGATCGGGCACGCGAGCCGCCTCGAGCGGCTCTTCATTTTCGCTCAGATCACAGATTTTATTTAGGACCATTGCCTTCAAGGGGAGTCACCTCGAACTCATCAATCCGGATATTACCGTGAGATGATGATCATCATGCTCTGCTATAAAATACACCAGATCCAGCGTCCTCATCGGTTGCCTCAGACGAGGATGCTGGGACGCCAGCAGCGCCTCTTTCTCATCCAGTGCCTCCAGGCGGGTAACAAATTCATAACGAAGAGCTCGAAACGATTTTGTAATATCAGCGATAGGCTGCGAATTATAATCCGCCTCGAACGTTGCTTTATTTTTCAGGTCGGCCGGACGCAACTCCTTTTCTCCATGTAAAAGATCATCCAACCGTCCAATCCAGAGGGGTTCGGCCGTCAACAGGTGCCCGACATTCTCCTGAATCGACCAGGCGTCGCCCACCCTCTTTGTGAGAAGCTCGGTCGATAACCCTTGAACTCTTTCCTCGATTCGAGCCGGAGTGCCCCGTAACCGTTCGATAATGAGAGGTAACCTCTCTATGCCGAGATCGAAGGAAAAGGTGCGATCAAACCACTTGCCGCTCGAAATCATATCACGCTCCTTGGACTTGTCCGGGAATAATACTGTTCCCTGATTTCAGCTAGGTGCTGAGCCATGCAAGCGCTGTTTCCATCGAATAAAAGATCCTAACCTGGACGCCTCTATTCTGAAGGATTGTTTCGAGGAATCCGAGATCTTCCTTTGTGCTTTCTGATATTACAACGGCGAATCTCATAATCCGGAGTATATCAGAACCTGATATGCTGGTTCCAAAATCAAAGAGTTTCATCGTTGAGGGAAGGGATGTTTCCTCTGTGGCATCCACGAGTATTCTTGTGTAATTGCGCTCCCGCGCTAATTTGACAACCAAATCCCGCGATTCGGCGATATCCTGCTCGGTCACCTCACCAAAGGAATGAACCACGATCGTCCCGATATCTTCACGCACACTCACCCTCTCAGGCATTTCGCTTCTCCATAGAAAAGGATATCAGTTGAGTAGTCCGATCAAGCATGACCATCGCTGCAAAACAAGAGTACCGCAAGGAGACCGTTGTGTCAACGCTCAACCGAACACTATAACTCGAGAAACTCCGCAACCGTCGCGTAAAACTCCCGAGGATTATCGATCATCATGCCGTGCCCGCTGTTTCGAATCATATATGCTCTCACTCCCTCAAGCTTCCGCAAAATGGGCATCTCATGATTTTTCTCACCCCAGAAGTAACCCGCCTTGCACGGCAATAGGGTGAAGCGCTCGAGAAGTTCCCCGGAATCCGACCATTCGACCATCGATCGTGCGCTTCTGTGCACTGCTATCGGGGTGGTATGTTCATATTCGAGAATGGGATCATCCGAGAAGCGCGTCTTTTGTTCCTCGAAAATGCGCAATCGATATTCTTCGAGAGAGGCGTCCGAGATACCCCGGCTGAGCATACCGCAATCCTCGGCAATCAGATTCCCCTCGATATTTGCGAATGCGTCAATGCGATCGAACAGGCGTGGAGAGAACAACAGTCCTACCGCCCCTCCCATGCTATGAGCCACAACCTGGATCTTAGCCGGCGGGAACTGCTCCAACAACTGCTCGCATAGTTTCGCCTGATCATCCATCGTATATGAAAATTGATCGGGTTTGCAGGAACGCCCAAAACCCACCAGGTCAGGCAGAAACAATGAAGCATTTGGAAAGTACCGCTCGTTCAGAGCATAACGAAAGGTATCCCGCGAACATGCGAGTCCATGTAGAAATACGATCAGGTTCCCGGCATCCGGCTTATAATCATATAAAAAATTGAGCCCCTTGTCTTCGATGGTTACATCATACTCATGGCAGCCATCTATAATCCTAATCGGTCTCGAGCCATAGCGGGATCCGGAATGATCGCCCATCGTGCAATAACTCCCGTTGCTTAATCAAATAGCGAATTCATAATTGGGAATTGATTCAGAATATCAGAAATCGTATCGATCCTGCTCGAGCAATTTTATCGTGCGCTCTTCGAGCATTCGGTAGCCGGCCATCGTAAATGAGCTGAAATCCAGATTCGAAACATATTCGGCCAACGACTCGATGCAGTTTAATCCTCGAAGCAAACCATGAAACTGCTGAAGAAATACGCCGTGCGAGACGATCAACACACTCTTGCCGCGGTAATGCTTGAATATGAAACGTCGAAATTTCTTTGCCCTTGCCCTGAGATCTTCAAAGGGCTCTGCTCCCGGCGGATTGACTGAGTGTGTGTCGTTCCCCACCTTTATAAACAGTATCTTCGGCCTGATCTTTTTTGTTTCTTCCCATGTCAGCCCTTGCAGCATGCCGTATTTCCGCTCATTGCAGAGCTCACTCGTCACAATTTTGTATCGATTGCCGACAAGCAACCGTGCGGTATCTATGGATCTGCACAAAGCGGATGAAACCACCCCATCGAATTTCATATCTTTGAGCTTGCTCGCAGCTTCGCGTGCCTCCCGAATCCCTCTCTGACTCAATGGCGCGTCTATCCATCCGGCATAGCGAGACTGTTCTCCGTACGTTGTCTTGGCGTGCCTGATCGTATGAATCTGAATGTATGTCTTTATTTTTATTTCTCCGTGAGCCGTATAATCTCATTGAGCCTGATGATGGAAGAATAGTCCGTAAGGAGAGGGCCGATCTTGATGTATTCGACGCCGAATGCACATGTGAGAGTCGAAAGAAAGACCGATTCGGTGCTTATCGAGCGATGGGAAGTGATAACGATCTGTTTTGCGGCCCGAGCTGCTTCGACAGCACGAATGACCGCAGATACCGTCCCGGCCTGGTTCGGCTTGATAATGACGCCGTGCGTATACCTGTGCTTCGCGCCATCAGCAATTTTTTTCTCATCGGAAGAGTAGAAATTATCACCGATAATGTTACAGACATTTTGATTCGTCGTCAACCTCGTCCAATTATCATAATCCTGCTCATGCAGTGGATCCTCGAGAAATCTCAAGCCGCATTCATCGATCAATTTCAACCAGTATTCACAGAATTCATCGCCGCTTCGCAGCTTCTCATCGGTGAGCGCCAACCGGTATCCGTCCTCTGTCTTGAGGTCTCCGCCGGAGGCATCAATCATCAGATCATACTTATCGGAAAGTCCCAAACCGTCCCGGATGCCGAGAAGAAACTCGATGCACTCACGATTATCGCGCGTGGCAAACCGGCTGACGGGATTGTCGTTGACGAGCACCGTCTCAAGGCCCCGCAACTTCTCATGCACGGCCCGCTGGATCTCCCGATGATCGCGTATAATCTCCTCGATATCGTTATCGCGGGAAACGAGAATATACTCATGGAAATCGCTCAGGACGGGATTCGTGTACGCATGGTGGCCGCCGTTTAGAATGTTGAGACAGAATTTCGGCGCCGCAGGCAGCGCATCTTGCCTGTCGAACAGCTCAAAAACGGACTCTCTCGTTCTTCGAGCATTGAAGAACGCGAGCGAAAGCGCGAGACAATTGTTGTTGCCGAAACTGGTACGATATTTATGGAGATGTTCATCGAATGTCTCTTGCGTATGCCGGTTGTCTAGGATTCGATCGCGCTTTATCGTCTCCAGTATCGTATCCGGCTCTATTGTGATCGATTTATCCTCATATACACTTATCGTTTCCCCCCGGGGAGCAGCGCCGGCACCGATAGAACCATCGGAGAGTTCGATAACGAACTCGTTGGTGAATTCCACATGTGAATTCAGAATCCTCCTGTGGGATATCGACACTATCTTCATCTCACTGTTTTCCGCCATTTCGCTTTACGCCTCCATAGATGACAGCCTAGACCATTTCCCGATATATGCAAAATCAATTCCTCAAATATCATCCTGTCGAGAGGAAAAACCCCTGTTCTTTCCCTATCCTGGACTTTAGCAAATTACGGGAATTATTTCAAAGATTCCCCAACCCGGGCCTGAAC
>CBDUQN010000025.1:0-34003 GCA_965369375.1 uncultured bacterium
TGTGTCAGGCGGCGTTTCAGAGACATATTTCCGGATAGCGTTTCATAGAAGCCGGTCCGGGTAACTCTCGTCCTTGCATATGCGATAAAAATTGCAGAATCGGCACGAACCGTTGTCTATCTTCGGGAATGCTTCGGGCGAGAGAGCTTCGTTTTTATTGATATCGGAATCGACGAGCGCCGCAGCGAGTTTTTCTATACCACTTCGTATGTGACCTTCGAATGCTTCGAGCGCTCCTTCATCGATCGCATGCTCGGTGACACTGCCGCCGCGCAGAAGGTTTACTTCGTAGAGGCGTAACGAATCGAGCGTCTCCCCCAGCACGTGTACCGCGTAGAAGCCGTAGATCCCGAGCTGTACGCGCGCATTGCGGCCCTGCGATTCGTCACCGTCGGCTGCTGCGGCACCCCTGTTTGTTTTCCAGTCTACGATATTAAACGTCCCATCGAAACCCCTGAACATAAAATCAGTTTTTGCATAGACCGTTACACCCTCAAATTCGAAGCTCTGTGAGAACTCGGCTTTATCGAGATCTTCAATGACCCAGCTCGAGGTATCACTCTTTGAAATTATTGCGAGTATCGGACTCTTGAAGATGCCTTCCACTCCTTCGACGCACTCGTTTTTCGTTCTGTCCAGACGCTCTGTATCGAGGGTGCGCCCATATTCGTGCTCGAGCAGGGCAAGCCAATCGATGTTGAGCCGCCCGCCCCTCTTCTTCGGCTCGGTCCGGTATCGCTTCGCCTCGGAGAAATCGAGTTGATTCCGGAAGCGCTCGAGCGTGTAATCGGCCACTTTTTCTTTATCGGGAATTCTGCCTTTCCTCTGCATCGATTGAAGCACTTTCGATGCCACATAGTGGACGAGCTGACCCCTCCATAGCGCAAGTGAAGTGAGGCGTTTGAGCTTGAACGCCTCCCGTATAAGTGTCGGAGCGCCGGCTTCCCAGCCGCCCCAGCTGAAGTAATAATGAAAGTAATAACGCCTCCGGCATTCGCCGAAGAGCGATTCGCGGGATACCGACCAACCGAATTTATTCTTGAAGCTCATTCGCCTTTAACTGATTCGAGGATCACAATCGCCAGGGCATAATCGCCTTCGTGTGTCAGGCTCAGGTGAGTCTTGTCTATGCCGCGCGAGCGCAAGATCTGTTCGAGGCGGCCGGAGAAGCGAAGATTCGGCTGTCCGCTTTCCGCGGTGGCAATGCGGACCTCTTTCAGCGATATGCCCCGTCCCCAGCCCGTGCCGAGGGCCTTGAAAAACGCCTCGCGCGCGGCGAAACGGGCGGCGAAGAAATGAGCGCTTCTGTGCCGCTTCATCCCCTCCGCGATTTCATCATCGGTGCTCGTCCGCTTGAGAAAACGCTCACCATAACGGCTGATGAGATCTTCAACCCTCGAGATCTGAACCGAGTCGATACCGGTGCCGATTATCATGATAATCAAGATACCTCACAGAAACCATGTGCAGCACAGCATTGATTATTCGCGATCTTCATCCCAATAAATTGACGCGGCACGGCTGCTGACGCTATATTAAATGAAACCACCGGTTGAGTGTATAATAAAATCAAGAGCACGAATGATGATTGTATATGATCCGCCGTTGTACCGCCCGCCGAGCGAAGCCTACTCGCTCATTTTTCAGGCAACGCTCGGGTGTTCGTTCAATAAATGCCGTTTCTGTCATATGTACAAGGATAAGCCCTTCAGGGTGAAGCCGTGGGATGATCTGAAAGCCGAGATCGATGATGCGGCGCGCGGCCGCCCGGACACGAAACGGATCTTTCTCGCTGACGGGGATGCCTTCGTTCTGAGCACCCCCAAGCTGGAGCGGATTCTCGAATATCTGTATAAGTCCTTTCCCGGCCTTCAGCGTGTCGCCGCCTATGCCACTCCTCAGAACCTCGTTTCAAAATCGGTTGAGGAGATGACGCGGCTGCGGGAGAGGGGCTTGACCATTCTCTATTACGGTATCGAATCGGGTGACCCCGAGGTTCTGAGAAAAGTCGAAAAGGGCACCTCTCCCGAGGAAATAGTTGAGGGGTGCTTGAGAGCAAAAGAGGCCGGCATCAAGTTGTCCGTCACCGTCATTCTAGGCCTCGGCGGCAAACGTATGAGCATGCAGCATGCACGGGGAACTGCCGGTTTATTAAACAAGATACAGCCCCGCTTTCTCTCCACGCTCTCACTGATGCTTGGGCCCTATCGCGAGCGATACCGCACCGAAATGGGCGAGGATTTTGAATTTACCTCATCCAAAGATGACATCGTCGAGCTAAGAACATTGATAGAACATCTTGAGACCGACAAGTGCATTTTCAGGAGCAACCATGCCTCGAACTACCTGCCGCTGAAAGGCACGCTTCTCGGGAGCAAGGAGCGGCTCCTTGCGGAGATCGACCGGGCTCTCGATTCACCTGAAACCCATTTCCGGAAAGAGTGGATGAGGGGCCTATAGGCAAATCGGGCTGCGTGTGCGCATATCCATCCTGAATCCCCGGGTTGCATATATTTATTATATCGTGATTTGTCTTGATTTTCTTATAGCTATAGTGTACTTTTTTCCCGATTTTTTCCGCCTTCCGGAAAAATTTGTGTGAGCGAGGATGTTATCAAATAGCGTATCCATACGGCGGTGGAGGAAGGATAGGATATTTCACTAATCGTATCCGTGGGGTGGCGGGGGAGCAAGAGAATATTCCTCTTATCGTATCCATGAGGTGACGGATGAACAAGTTGTTGCTGATTATCATAGCTGCGGTACTCGTTAACAACTACGTCCTGATGAGGTTTCTCGGGATCTGTCCCTTCCTCGGCGTTTCGCGGAAAGTCAAGACGGCTATGGGCATGAGCGGGGCGGTTCTCTTTGTGATGACCATGGCTTCGGTAGCGACCTGGCTTATTTACCACTATGTCCTTGTTCGATTCAATCTTGTTTATTTGCAGACGGTTATGTTTATTCTGGTCATCGCGAGTCTTGTTCAGCTCGTGGAGCTCGCGCTTCAGAAACTGAGCCCCGGACTCTACAAGGCGCTCGGAATTTACCTGCCGTTGATCACGACCAATTGCGCTGTTCTCGGCGTTGCGGTGCTCAATATTCAGAAGGAGCATACGCTGATCGAGACAACAATCTATGGTTTCGGGGCGGCGATCGGCTTTGGACTCGCGATGCTGCTCTTCTCCGGCTTGAGAGAGCGGATCGATCTCTGTGATACACCGGTTCCATTTCGTGGCACGGCCATCGGCCTTATTACGGCGGGGCTCTTGTCGCTCGCGTTCATGGGTTTTACAGGACTTGTGAAGATATAAGAATCCAGGAGCCTGGAAGAAGATGATTGCACCTATCCTAGCACTTGCCGCACTCGCACTCCTCGCGAGCTTCGGTCTCGCGATTGCAGCGCGCATCTTCGCCGTTCCGCATGATCCGAAAGCCGATGCTATCGAGGAGGAGCTGCCGGGAGTCAACTGCGGCGCCTGCAGCCTTCCCGGATGTTCCGAACTCGCCAAGCGGATCGCCGAGGGGAAGGCGGAAGTCGATGCCTGCCCCGTAGGCGGCGAGACGGTTGCGCATATGATCGCCAAGCTCATGGGTCTCGAGTACGAGGGGGGAGGGGTAAGGGATGTGGCGCTCGTGCTCTGTGGCGGAGACGACGAGGTTGCGGCAAAGCGGTTTTATTACAATGGCATATACGATTGTGAATCAGCCGCGATTCTCTTCGGTGGTGACAAGGCGTGCTCATACGGGTGTCTCGGCCTGGGAACCTGCGCGGCGGTATGCCCCTTCGACGCCATCGATATGCTCCCCGGCGGTCTCGCCCTCGTCAATCCCGAAAAATGCACGGGGTGCACGAAGTGCGTAGCCGCCTGTCCGAAAAATATTATAATAATGGTGCCGGCGGATAAAACTCTGCACATTCTATGCAGCTCTCACGACAAGGGGGGAAAGGTTCGCAAGGCATGCAAGGTCGGCTGTATCGGGTGCCTGCGCTGCGTGAAGGAGGCCCCCGAGGGTGCGATCACCATGGAGGAGAACCTCGCCGTCGTGAATTACGAGGCGGAAATCCCCGGGGAAGTAGCTGAATCCTGTCCGATGGACACGATCGTCGTCCGGGGTATCGGCGTCGAGGAAGGCACGCCCAAGCTCAAGAAGGCTGCTGGGGGTGAGAGTTGATGGGAAGCGGCAAGTTTTTCGGCGGCGTTCATCCTGTGTATAATAAGCAAATCTCGAGCGGTTGCGCCATCGAGCCGATACCGCTGCCTGATAATCTTATCGTACAGTTTGTGCAAAATCTCGGCGCCCCTCCCGAACCACTCGTGAAAAAGGGTGACGGCGTCAAGAAAGGACAGGTAATCGCCGAAGCGAGAGGATTTGTTTCGGTGCCCGTTCACGCGCCGACATCCGGAACCATAAAATCGATCGATGTCTATCCCCATCCCGTAGGTACCGATATGCCCGCAGCTGTGATAGAGCCTGACGGAAACGACACATGGGAAGACGGCTGTAATATCGAGAGGAATGTGGAGAGTTTAAACGCGGAAGATATAAAAAATTATATATTCGAAGGTGGTCTCGTCGGTATGGGCGGCGCAACGTTCCCGACGCATGTCAAGCTCTCTCCGCCCGAGAACAAGAAGATTGATCTCCTGATAATAAACGGTGCCGAGTGCGAGCCGTACCTGACGGCGGATCACCGGCTGATGCTCGAGCGGCCGAAAGAGATTCTCGAGGGAGCAGCGCTCTTCGCCCGCGTTCTCGGTGTCAAGAAAATCATCGTCGCCATCGAGAAGAATAAGCCGGATGCAATAGAGACGATGCGAAAGACCGCGGCGGGATACGAGGGCTTCAGCGTCGAGGCGCTCGATGTTATTTACCCGCAGGGGGCCGAAAAACAGCTCATCTTTGCACTTGCGAGACGCCGTGTACCGGCGGGCGGTCTGCCGATGGATGTCGGCGTGCTCGTTCAGAACGTCGGTACGTCACTCGCCGCTTACGAGGCGGTCCGCTTCAACAGACCGCTCATAGAACGTGTCGTTACCATTACGGGAAGCGGCATCAACGAACCGAAAAACGTGCTTGCGCGTATCGGCACGACATTCGAGGATCTCGTAAAATTCTGCGGAGGCTTGAAGCGGGAAACGGGGAAGGTTATCAGCGGCGGCCCGATGATGGGGGTTGCCCAGTATTCTCTCGAGGCTTCGGTGACGAAAGGGACGAGCGGGGTAGTGCTGCTCGGCCGTGATGAGATTGCACAGTACATCAGCGATGCGTGCATCCGCTGCGGCCGCTGCCTCGCAGTGTGCCCTATGAAGCTCAATCCATCGTCCTTGAGCATTTTTGTTGAGCGTATGCGCTTTGCGGACGCAGATGAGTACAACATAAACGATTGCATCGAGTGCGGTTGCTGCGCCTATGTCTGTCCTTCGCGAAGGCCTATGGTCCATCACTTCAGACGGGCAAAAGCCGAGCTGCGAAAGAAAAAGCAAAAAGCGGGTTGATGAATGGCAGATAACAACAGAGAACTCGATCCCAATGAGGAGCAGGGTGAGGCCCGCCACGAGGGCGAGGAAAAAACGCCCGAGCCGAAGGCCGATAAGCCAAAGCCGAAGAAAAAAGATCCGATCGGTCCCCGGTTTCTCGTAAGCTCCTCACCTCATATGCACGATGGTCAGACCGTCGGCGGCATCATGCGGCTCGTCATATATGCCCTGCTGCCGGCTACGATCTTTGCGGTATATATTTTCGGTTTTGCGGCCCTAAGAGTAATACTCATATCGCTCGCTTCAGCCGTGATCTTCGAGGCGCTCGCGCAAAAAATCATGAAGCGCCCCGTGAGGGTGAGTGACTCCAGCGCAATAATTACCGGACTCCTGCTTGCGCTCAACTTGCCGGTAACGAGTCCGTGGTGGCTGATTGTCGTGGGCAATCTTTTCGCTATCGTCGTGGCGAAGCAGCTCTACGGCGGCCTGGGATACAACCCGTTCAACCCAGCGCTTGTGGGCCGTGTCGTGCTGTTGATTTCGTTCCCCGTTCAGATGACCGCGCGATGGGGTGAGATTTCGAGATGGGTCGGTCCATTCAAATACGGCATTGACGCAGCGACAACCGCAACTCCCCTGGGAAGAATCAGGGAGTCGGTGATTTCGCTCGGGCACATAGATTATCAGGTCACGAGCAATGATATGCTCGCTCTTCTCATTGGTAACCGGACGGGCTCCATCGGGGAAGTCTCCGTCGTGCTGCTTTTCATCGGAGGCATATTCCTCATTGCAAAACGAGTCATTTCCTGGCATACGCCGGTGGCGTTCATCGGCACGGTCTGGGTCATGACGGGGATATTCCATTTGATCGATCCGACGAAATACGCCGATCCGACCTTTCATGTGATTTCCGGAGGTTTGTTCCTCGGCGCCATCTTCATGGCCACCGATTATGTAACGAGCCCGATCACCGGCAAAGGGATGATTATATTCGGAATCGGCTGCGGCGTGATTACCGTCATCATCCGGCTCTTCGGCGCCTATCCTGAAGGAGTGAGCTTCGCAATTCTGCTGATGAACGCCGCAACGCCGCTCATCGATCGCTACACGAGACCGGTGGTATTCGGTGCGGTGAAGAAGAAGGCGGTGGCTTGATAGAGAGAAATCGCAGGCAGTCTGTGACATCAAACCGATGGCTCCACGTGGAGGTTCTTAAAAGATGAAAGAGATTTTCCGGCTCTGTTTCGTACTCACGATAATTGCAGCCGTTTCGGCCGGGGTTCTGGCATTTGTAGATCAAAAAACTCAAGAACCCATTGAGATTTCACTCCGAGAGGAAAAGATGGCTGCGGTGCGCAACGTGCTGCCCGAATTCGATAATGAGCCCGACAAGGATACCATCGTCCTTGAATTCCCGGGTGCGGACAGTGTGACGTTCTATCGTGGGAGAAAGGGCACGGATATCGTAGGCGTTGCATTTTCCGTAATCGCGCCGAACGGCTACTCGGGCGAGATAGAGGTCATGGTCGGGGTAAACACGGATGGTATCGTTCAGGGGATCGAGGTACTCCTCCATCTGGAAACGCCGGGGCTCGGCGCGAAGATCGAGACGGAGGGTTTCAGGGATCAGTACAAGGGCAAGAGCCTCAAAGACCCCGAAGTGTGGGACGTCATGAAAGACGGCGGGTCGTTCAAACAGATTACCGGTGCGACGATTTCGTCACGTGCCGTGACACACGCCGTCGCCCGGGGAATAGAATTCTTCGTGGAGCAGAAATCGGAGATTTTGGGATCTGGAAATAACGCAGAGGGCGGTAAAGACGAACAGTCGAAGGAGTGCGAAAAGAAGGACGCAAAGATAATCGAGGAGAAAGAGGAATGAGTGTCAGCAAGGAGTTCTTCAAGGGTTTCTGGAGCGAGAACCCGATCTTCCGTCTTGTTCTCGGGCTCTGCCCGACGCTCGCCGTGACGACGACGGCCGAAAACGGTATCGGCATGGGACTCGCCACGGCATTCGTTCTCGTCTGCTCAAATATGGTTATTGCGATGATGCGTAACTTCATCCCGAAGAAGATCAGAATCCCCGCCTTCATCGTAACGATCGCTACTTTCGTGACAATCGTCGATCTCGTTATGAACGGCTACTTCCATGCGCTTCACAAGAGCCTCGGACTTTTTATCCCGTTGATCGTAGTAAACTGTATCATTCTCGGTCGCGCGGAAGCGTTCGCTTCCAAGAATCCGATATTTATCTCTATAGTCGATGGCATCGGAATGGGAGCCGGGTTTACCATCTCACTCATGGTCATCGGCGCCATCCGGGAGCTGATCGGCAACGGCACTATTTTTAATATTGCGGTTTTCGGTGATTCGTACCTGCCGCTCCTTCTTATGATACTACCGCCGGGAGCTTTCATAGTGCTCGGTGTTCTCCTCGGACTCATGAACCAGGTCGAGATCCGTCTCGCCGAACGCGCGGGGCGCATTCCGATCATCCGCAAGGAACACGACTGCGCAAGCTGCACGATCCACCGCGGCTGGTTCGGCCTCGGCTCGGGCGCACGGACGGAAAAGCCCGCGGAGTAATATCGAGCGTATTTCTCTCAACAATATCGATCAGAATCCCTGAACGAGTTCATCGACCGTCATGGAGCTGCGGTAAACGCCATCGCTTCCCGTGCCGGTGAGGATATATCCTTCATGATCGATCGCGAGGTTCCGAACATACTGGTGACTTAATCCGGTAGTCGTCTTCGTCCAGCTCGCGCCGCTGTCCGTGGAGCGATAGATGCTTTGTGCGAGCTCGCAGAGAGCACTCCGTTTCCAGGATAGCTCTTCGGGCGCATAGATCGATTCACGATCGCACCCCGAGAAGATGAGCATGCTCGAAATGATCAAGATACCGTATGGGGAAATATGTAAGCGTGTCAATGTTCGAGAGACCGTTGAATTCGCTTTAAATATAGCAATCGAAGGATTAAAAGCGGCCACTTTACCGCCGGCGCCGGCGGTAAAATTCTGGGTTTGTCCAAGGATGCGTTGTTAAAGAGGTATTGAGATAAAAAATTTCCTACCGCTGTTCTTCGAGCTGAAATGATAGTGTAACGGTAATATTAGAACTGAATTAGATGACCGAGCCAAAACATGAAGAGAATCGCTGCGACATGCAGAATCCACCAACCGATTCTTCCCCTGATGAAATGCTTCATCGAATTATCTCCATAAAAAATACCCGAGCGTGTAAACGGCTCCGAGGTAGAAGAAGTGCCTCGACCACCACCATGGTGTGAACATCCGTCCCATGCCGTTCGGATGATAATAAAACAGGATATTCTGGGCGATAAAGAGCTTCGGTATCAGGATGAAGATATCCGGAAGCGTTGTGCCGAGGAATATACCGGCGAGCGTCAGCGGCTGTGGAAGCGCGGAGAGACTCAAGTGAGCCATGGCGGTTGTTCCCACAATCACTCCGATGCCGTTTATCAGGTAGCCGACAACGAACGTTCGCGCGAAACTCAGCAGAAACGGCACACACAGGATGTTCACGAGACCAATTATAAAGGGAAGGTAATTCGCCGGATTCTGAGGAAAGTCCGGTGAGAGCTGTATCGGATGGATCCTTGCGTGCAGCAGCCACCCGCCGAACGAGAGAAGCGCCAGGGCGAGAATATGCCCCCTGATTTCTCTTTTTATAAGCATCGTTCGAATAGTATCAGATTATATCGTCCTTGCTGGAAATATTTTCGTTCAACCCGGGATCAGAAGGTACGGTATATGTTGTAGCCTAATCCGGCATCACCGTCTTTCAGTCCCTCTTCGTTTCCGATTCCGTTCCCAAGACATGCAGACTGTAAATCCAGAGCTGAATGACAGCGATTTCTTCATCCTGTAGGGGCTTGGCGAACAGGGGCATCCGGTCTCCGGAGATTCCTTCGTCTCCTCTGATCTTGTTTACGAGAAAGCTGTTTTCGGGATTTTTCGTGTCGACTAATTTGTACGAGTCGGCCATTTTGCTGGATACATCGATGAGTCCTTCGAGCATCCGCTCGGGTTCGAGATTGAGGTTTGCCTTTGGATAATCGCCTGTGTGACAGCCCGCTGTCGTGCAATTTCTCTTGAGAATAGCAGATGCCTCATTCTGCAACTCGCTCCTGATGGATTCGGCAAATGCCACGCGTTCGCTCGAATGAGCAATCTGCCCCGTCAATGCGGCGAGCGCCCAGCAGAAGCCCAATAGTGAGAAAAACAGGGCGAGTTTGCATAATCTCTGACTCAAGACGTGTCTCCTAAAGCTAATATTATTTCGTCTCCAATATCCAACCGCTCGATGGCGGTGTTGTGTTTCCAATATCCAATCGCTCGATGGCGGTGTTGTGTTTCCAATATCCAACCGCTCGATGGCTGCGTCAATTCTCCAATGCCTGGTCACTCGTTTGCCGTATGCCGCTTGCGCCGGATTACATCTCGGACGATTCCACAGGCGATACGATTTTCTTTTCGAATCCGCCGATTGATCTAGTCGTGAATGGTGTTCCCCCCATTCCGGGCGTGATGAAATGCGCCTTGACACCGGGAAGCTTTTTCAAAGCTTCCTCGGACTTTTCCGGTCCGAGAACGAAGAAGCCCGTGGAGAGCGCATCCGCTGCGAGCGCCGTGGATGCGATGACCATCACACTCAGGACGTGCTCGACCGGTCTCCCGGTGCGCGGATCGATGATATGCCCATATCGCTTGCCGTCGATCTCGACAAAGTTCTCGTAATTGCCCGATGTCGCGACCGCCTCGTTTTTGAGCATGAACGAGCCGATCAGCTTCCCCGTATCTATGGGATTTCGTATTCCGATCGTCCATCCATCCTTGCCGGGTGGTGCGCCGATCGCATAGATATTTCCCCCGAGGTTTATGAGCGCGCTCGTGACTCCGTGATCTTTAAGGATATCCGCACACCGGTCAACGGCATACCCCTTTGCGATGCCGGCGAGGTCGATCTGCGCGCCGGGAGATAATGCTATTCTCGGCACTTTTTTGCTCAGGGTGATTTTATCGGAGCCGACGAATTTGAGGGCTTCCTCGATATCTGCGTCGCTTGGAAGTGTCGGCGTGCCACCAAGGAAACCCCACAGCTTCACAAGGGGGCGGGTCGTTATGTCGAACGCGCCGAAGGTGCGCTCGGAGAAATAAAGAGAACTGTCGGCGAGTATGTACAGTTCCCAGGAAGCGAGCAACGGTTTGCCGTTGGAATCCCTGTTGAGCCGCGAAAGCTCACTCCGCTCCTTCCATGTGCTCAAGTTGCTCTCGATGCTGTGCAGTTCACGGAATGCAGCAGTTGCAATCGTTTCCGCTTCTTCCTCGCTTTTTCCATGTATCGTCACATTTGCGACGGTTCCCATTACGAACGTGTCTTTTGTAAACGGTTTCTCTTCATTAGAGCAGGAAAAGACAGACAGTAAAACCGCAATGAACATAAGAAATGTGAAGACTGATGGGATTTTTATACGCGTTTTCATATTATTTTATTCCCCCGGCTTACCAAGCAGTTTGAACATTCTTTTCTTGTATTCTTCGACTCCCGGTTGGTCAAAAGGGTTGATTTCGAGAAGGCGTCCCGATACCGAGATCGCTATCTCGAAAAACATAAAGAGCTGGCCGATCGTTGCGGGCACGATTGATGGTATCTCGATTGCGATCACCGGCAGCCCCCCCGCGGCATGAGCGGCGAATGCCCCCTCGAACGCCTTTCTGTTTACCTCACTCAGTTTCCTGCCGGCGAGGTAGTTCAGTTTATCCAGGTTTTTATCGTCGTGCGGAATTTCGATGTCGGAGCGGGACTCCAGGGCGATGAGAAACGTCTCGAGAATATTACGTCTTCCCTGCTGGAGGTATTGACCGAGTGAATGGAGATCGGTCGTTAAAACAGTGGAAGCGGGGAAGAGCCCCTTACCTTCCTTGCCCTCGGATTCCCCCGCGAGCTGCTTCCACCATTCGCAGAAGAGATCGAGCTCGGGATGAAACGTCGAGAGAACTTCTGTTGTGATTCCCTTCCCGTGGAGTGTTGCACGCACCGCGGCGTAGCGGAGCGCCTTGTTGGCGGGATCGTTTCGCGAGAACTCACCGAGCGCGGACGCGGCTCCCTCGAGCATCTCTTTTATCGGAATCCCTGCAACGGCGCAGGGGAGAAGCCCAACGGGCGAGAGGACGCTGAAACGCCCGCCGACATCGGGGGGAATAGCAAAGTTGGCATAACCGTTCAGTTCCGCCAGCTCTCTCAGCGCTCCTTGCTTCGGATCGGTGATTGCGACTATCCGCTTTCGACTTTCTTCGTAACCGAACCGCTCGAGCTGTCTCTCCTTTAGCAGGCGAAAAGCAATCGCCGGCTCGGTCGTCGTGCCCGACTTCGAGATCACGCAGAGGGCGAAGCGTTTGTTTTCGAGCAATGAGAGCAGGTGATTGTGATACTCGGGCGAGAGATTATTCCCCGCGAAAATCACCGGGAATGGCGCTTCCGCCGGGAGGGCCTCGATCACCGCTCGCGCGCCGAGGTAGGAACCTCCAATACCGATAACAACAAGACAGTCGTTTTCATCCTGAATGCGCTTGGCGGTATCGGTGATACCGTTCAGATCTCTCTCCGCGACGTTCGGCAGATCGAGCCAGCCGAGCATCTCTGAGCCGGCCCCCTCTCTCTCGAGAAGCGTCCTCAGTGCTCCCGCGGCCCACTGCACCGCGCCACTGAGTTCATCATCGCCGATAAAGGGGGAAATGGCGCTCGTATCGAGAGTGATCATGTTATCTCCTTCTCCGCCATCGTTTTCTCGGCGAGCCTGACCGTTTCTTCGGTATGCTCGACGACTTCTTTACGCATTTTCCCGGCTTCTGCAAGCGTTTGGGTTCGGAAGTTATTATCTTCGATGCCGGGAAGGTTGATACGCACGTTGAGATATGCTCCCTCTGCTGCTGTACGAGCGGCGAGGGCGGCGACGCCGGCGTCGCTGATCGAGTTTCGGTTGCCCTTTTCGACGACGCGCCGTGCGAGCTCTGCGGCCTCTCGCGCGCGCTGAAGCACGCCAAAGGGAACCAGTGTAGCGTTCTTCGTCGCTTCTTGAATCGCCTCGTTGCGCGCCGCTTTGTCCTCGTCGGATTTCTTGGGCAGCCGCATCGCGTCCAAGACCTTGTTGAAAGCCTCGGTGTCTCGATCGACATCGGAAAGAAATTCGTCTTTGAGTTTCTGGGCCGTTACACCTACCGATTCCATGTCGTCGAAGGCCTTTTCATACCCTTTCTTTCCGTGTGTCAGCGAGGCCACCATCGAGGAGAGTGCCCCGCTCAGCGCTCCGCAGAGCGCGGCGACGCTCCCCCCGCCGGGAGCGGGTGCGTCGGTGGAGAGGAGATCGGTAAATCCGGTGACTTTCATCCCAACGAGTTCCCCCTCTGTATGCACCTGATATTCGATGATCTTCTGCTGGGCATCGAACGGGTAGAGATCGCCGAGTCCCATCGAGAGAACTGCTATGTGAATAAGTTCCGATTCAGGCACACCCGTAGTCTTGCCCTGTTTCTCGAGATAATATTTTCCCGCCTGAAGCAACGCCTCGAGGGGTATGAGACCGACGAGCTCGCTGCCTGTCACGCGAACCCCGAGCTTTTCGGCGAGCTTGCAGCACTCGTCGAAAACGATATGGGGGGGTGTGACTTTATAATTGACCAGATTTATCGATATCTGCGCGCGACCGAAATCCTCTATATACCATCCCACCGCCTTGCAGGCCTTGAAGGTGCCCGGGACGCGGAGGGCCTTGCCGCTCTTGTCGCGAACGACGTCGCCCTGCTTATCGCGTTTCAATCGCCCTTTTTCTCTTATGGTAAATGCAATCTCCCTCGCAGCGGCCTGTTCACGAGTGTTGAGATTGATGTTGTACGCGATGAGAAACTCCCTGGCCCCGATCGCCGTCGCACCGGTTTTCGGATTGAACTCCGCCGGTCCGAAATCCGGTTTCCACTCCGGATCTTTGAGCTTCTCGGCCAATCCTTCGTATTCGCCGGAACGGACGCTGGCGAGGTTGCGTCTCTCGGGACTTGATGCAGCCTCTTCATACAGGTAAACGGGGATGCCGAGCTCCTTGCCGACTCGTTTACCGAGCGTTCTCGCGAGCTCCGCACAGTCCTCCATCGTCACGCCGGTAACCGGCACGAAGGGGCATACGTCCGTCGCGCCCATTCGCGCGTGCGCTCCCGTATGCTTCGACATATCGAGTACCTCGGCCGCCTTGGCGATCGCCTTGAATGCGGCCTCGACCGCGGCTTCGGGTGTGCCGACGAACGTCACAACGGTTCTGTTTGTGTCCTTTCCCGGATCGACATCGAGGAGCTTCACACCGTCGGTCGCATCGATTTCGCCCGTGATCTGATCGATCTTGGCTCTATCACGGCCCTCACTGAAATTAGGGACACATTCAACCAGTTTCAGCATCTGCAACACTCCTTGAGTTATATGCTATATTCTGGCACTATGGTGTAGCATATAAACGGACAGCACCGTAGGTCAAGTCTCTAACATAAACGATATCTGACGGGAATGCATGGTTTTTTACGTAAGTGTGCCCCTGGACAAGCTGGAAGATTCGATTGATCATGTCACTCGGGAAGGATTCCACCCCGAGATCAGGATGGACAACGCGGAACGGCTCCTGAATCTGACCGACAGGGATGCCGGGGGGATGAGACGGCTTCTCGAGGAGCGGGCGTTGACCTCGTTCACGCACGCGCCGTTCTTCGGTCTCGATATTGCGAGCCTCGACGCGAAGGTTTCACAATATTCGGAAGATACATTGAAGCGGGCGCTCGAGGTCACCGCGCTTCTCGGCGGCCGCGTGATGGTCATGCACACGGGGTATCTCCCCTTTTTCTCGCGGAGCGGCCGCCGGCTCTGGTTCAGGAACTGGAACAGCAGGATGCCTCAGGTCGTGGAAAGGGCGCTCGAGCTCGATGTGCGGATCGCGCTGGAGAACACCTGGGAGGACAGGCCGGAGGTGATAGCCCATCTGATCGATATGCTTCCCCGCGATGCGGTCGGCGTATGCCTCGACACCGGACATTTGAACGTTTTTTCCCGCCTGCCGCTCAACAACTGGTGGCGTGCACTCGGGGCTAAGGTTGTGGCTTTGCATATTCATGACAATGACGGAATGTCGGATGACCATCTCGTTCCCGGTGAGGGGACGTTCGATTTCAGGGCGCTCGCCGGTTTGATCGGAAAGCTCGATACGCCCCCACTCATGGATTTCGAGGTTTCCCTCGACCGGGCGGCCGAGGGGCGGCGGTACATCGAATCGCTGCTTATCTCCTGAATTGTTCCGCCGGGAGGGGATGATTTTGAACACGAAAGATATTCTGGAGCGTTTGAAGATACTATGAAAAAGATTCGATTACTCCATACATCAGACGTTCATATTGGCGCGCCCTTCGAGTTTCTAGGGAATAGAGGCGCCGATCAGAGGGAGACCATTCGAGAGACATTTTTGCGTGTTGCTCGAACGGCTCGTGAGGGGGAGTATGATGTCATGCTCATCGCCGGTGATCTCTTCGATAGCGAGTACGGTGTGAGCGAAAGCGATCTGACATTTGTCATCCAGGCTCTCGGAGAAGTGGGATCGGGATGCAGAGTGGTGATACTTCCCGGAAGTCATGACTGCTGGGCTCCGGGAACGGTTTTCGAACGGGAGCGGGAACGCATCGAGAAGGTCGAAGGCGTCAGTATCCTGACTCCGGACGTACCAACAATCGAATTTCCCGATATTTCACTCGCCGTGCACGGCAGGGCCCTAACGCCTCTCTCCGCCGGTCAGGGAGTAATGGGCGGCGTTGTCCCGGTCGCAACTTTTCAATGGAATGTCGCCGTTGCGCACGGTTCGGTCGAAGGCGCTTCTGCAGCGGGAGAGTATACCGATTTTCCGATTCACCAGGATGACCTCGATGCAGGATTCGATTATATCGCGCTCGGCCATTGGCATTCGTACCTCGAGGTGCGCGCGGGGAAGCATCCCGCCGTGTACAGCGGTTCGCCCGAGCTCATAGCGCGCGATCAGCGGGGAGCAGGTTCAGTCGTCTCGACCGTCCTCTCAGCTGAAGGAACAGCGATCGAGAGGATTCCGGTCGGCAGGAGAAGGGTGGTGGGCACGAACATCGATTGCACGGGACTGGGCACGACGGAAGAGCTCATACAAAAGATAACGAAGAGCATCCCGGCTGACGGTGATCTCGTTCTCGAGATATCCCTCTCGGGCGTTATCGGAGCGGACGCCATGATAGATTCTGATCTCGCCGTGCGCAGTTTGGAGGACGGTTATTTCTCGGTGAGGCTGGCTGGCGAGCGGCCATCGAGAGCGCTGTCGAAAAGGGAGCTTCTCGAAGTACCGGAGGAGACGGTGGCCGGCAGGTATATCCGAGACCTGCTCGAGCGTGTCGCCGGCGCGTCGGGAGACGAGAGGGCGAAGCTCGAAGAGGCGCTGCAATTGGGGTATCAGCTCTTCAGGGGACGAAATCCGCTCGGGTGATACATCACGGGACGGGTTGAATTCGAGGTGGCAGAGGTATCTATGAATGGCGCTTCTGGATTTTATGAAAAGAATAGGCCATGTGGATTGAAAAGATAGAACTGAGGCACTTTCTCGTGTTCGAGGATAAGAAGATCCGGTTCGAGCCGGGTCTCAATGTCGTCGTTGCGCCGAATGAAGGGGGCAAGAGCAGCCTTCTCAAAGGCATAGTCATCGCCCTCTATCAAGATGCATCATCGAGAAAGCGTGAGGTGAAAAATTTCACGCGATGGGGGAGCGCATCGATGTTTCGGGTTTCCGCAGACCTGCACCTCGGTTCGGATCACCTCAGGATCGAGCGCGATTTCGAGAAGAAGCAACAGGCGGTCTACCGGGCCGGAGATGATCTCCCGCTCGCGAGGGACAAGTCGGTTGATGAATACCTGAAGGAACATCTCACGATGCCGAATGAGGAGATCTTCATACGAATCTGCGGTGTGCGGCAGGAAGAGCTCGCTGCCGTTTCCGAAGGGAGCGCGGGCGTGGGCGAGCGGCTCGAGGAGGTTCTCGGCGGCGGTTGGGGGCAAGCCACTCCACAGAAAGTCGGGAGCGCATTAGAGGAAAAGAGGACGGAACTTCGCAAGGGTCTCGATCATCCTGCGAGGCCGGAGAATTTCGGACCGCTGAGACGGTTGCAGGACGAGATCGAGAAACTCGACAGGGAGCTTAGTGAAGCGGAGCAGATTGACGGCACCCGGAGGGGGCTGCTCGCTTCCATCTCCGAGGGCGAGAAAGAGCTCGTGGAGCTGATGGAAGCCTTTGAGATTCGGAAGACGAGGATCGAGCGGGCCGCCGAATTTCACGATTGCAGCAAGCGCGAGGAGCAGGCACGGGAACGAGCTGAAAATAAAAGAAAAAAGAAAGTGAGAATCGAAGCGCTTCTCAAAGAGCGGAACGATCTCGATAAAGAGCTGGCAGCATATCCGAGTGCGCTTGTCGATAGTGACGATTTACGGCTCGAACGATATCGGGATGAATTACGGGAAGAGGAACGATTGGCGGGAGCGATACCGGTGAGCGGGAAGCGCCTGGTGAAACGGTTTGACCGGCTCAAGATGGCCGCTGCGGTTTTCTGTATTCTTGTCGGTGTCCTCGGGGCGCTTTATCTCCGGGGGGAGTTCTTGATAATAGCTATCATGGGAGGACTGCTCCTCGTCTGGGAAGCGGTACAGCTTCTGCGCGGAGGGCGGGAGCCGGAAGTCGATGACGCGGATGAGAGACGTTCGCAGCTCGCCGATGGCCGCCGGACCTGGGCGGGTGACAGGACGATAGAAGAATCGCGGGAGGTGCTCGATAAGGTCTGCCGGCTCAAGGGTGATCTGAAAACAGTGCTGGTGAGGCTCGGTGAGGCAGCCGGGGTCGGTGACCGGAAAGCAGACTACTCAGATGTCCTTGCTGAGCTCGAGAAGGAGTATAGCGAGGCTGCGCTCGAATGGAAAGGTATCGAAGGCGAGCGAAGAAAACTCGATTCGTACAAACTCGGCGCCGAAGAGCTGCTGCAGATCGAGCGCGAGGTCGGTAGATCGGAAACAAAACTGCTGCAATTACAGGATTCCGTCGCGAAGCGGAAGAGAGAGCTTGCAGCTCTGGATCTAAAGGACACAATCGTGATCAGGGAGCGCCTCTCGACCTGCCGTTCCGATCTCGAGCGTGTCAAACGGAGAGCCGAAGTAATCGATATCGCCCTTGAGACGCTTGAGAGAGCGCGCACGAGCACAGCCGGATTTCTCTCGAACAAGCTTCCTCCACTCGTCGGCGAACTCATATCGAGGATAACCGGAGATCGTTATCAGACCGTGATGATAGACCATACGTCGTTGAAGGTTACGACCGTGCCCGCCGAAGAGGATTTCTCGGCCTCCGCCCGCGACAAGACCGTGCCGGCCTCAATTGCTCCGGATGTGCTCAGCCAGGGCGCGCGTGATCAGCTCTATCTCGCCTTGCGGCTCGCGCTCATAAAGATCATGAGCGCCCGTGATTCGCAGCCCCTTCTGCTCGATGATCCGTTCGTTCACTTCGACACCGAGCGAAGGGCGCGTACGTTCGGCATCATCAAGGAATTTGCCCGTGAGCACCAGGTTATCCTTTTTACCTGCGATCCCTCATACGGCGATCTCGGCGGTCATTTGATAGAGCTCTAATAACCCGCAGGGCAGAGTTCCACGGGCTTGCCCGTGGGAATCCGCCCTTCTCGAAACCGCTGCTGCCTCCCCGCACCGGATGAAATTTCTTGTAAATCGAGAAATACTTTTTTAAAGTACATAAGGCAGCTGTGGACTCGCTACTGTTATCCGTTTATAAAGGAGGATCCGATGAAGGAGATCGAAATCGGAAAGGTCGCCGATTACTTTGCCAAGATCGACGTCGTTGCCATCGAGATTACAGCAGAGGGGATCAAGGTCGGGGATACCCTTCATTTTCACGGACATACAACCGATTTCACGGAGAAGATCACGTCGATTCAGATCGAGCATGATCAAGTGGATGAGGCGCCGGTAGGCTCCAGCGTGGGAATCAAGGTTGGCGACCGGGTTCGGACACACGACAAGGTATACAAGGTAATCGAAGAGTAATGTCAGGATTTTTCCGCCGCCGGCCGATAGGGGAAAAATAGCAGCTTCGAGCTACTTGCCGAGAAGTATCAAGAGTCCAAAAAGGATAAACATTCCTCCCGAGATGAACCGGACTGTATTTTCACCGATGAGAGACGGAAGGAAGCTGCCGATAGCGGTCCCGATCGCCGTTGCGGCTATCATGGCGCCTGCGGCGCCTGCGAAGACAATCCACGGCGAACGGTAGCGGGCTGCAAGAGAAATAACGGCGAGCTGTGTCTTGTCCCCGATCTCAGCAAGAAACATAATTCCGAATGATGTAAGAAAAATCTTCCACATTTCAGTCCGACCCTTTCTATTAAATTTCTTTTTTTGCTGAAACGACCCGTTCTGAAATTCGCTAGATCGACTCCTTATGTAGTTTTTGTTTAATTTCACCAACCATTTCTTTCAGAGCCTCCAGATTGCCGGCCTCGTCGATGCCCTCCTCGAGAAGCGCGAGCCCGTTCGGGATCGAAGCGAGGAATTCCCTTTTTCCCCTCTTGAGACCGAGCTTTGCGAAGGCAGCGAGCGCTTGCAGGTTGCGTTGTATCCCGGCGATCGTAAATGTTTCCTCAAAAGCATCAAAACCTTCGAAATGGTTCGAGCCGGCATCATGGAGTCCGTCGTGGAGTTCCCGCAAGAGCAAGCGACGTTTATTGCGGGAGAGCGGATTGTAGGCGTCCCTGAGCAGTGACGCCGCGTCGTACATACCGGGACCCCGGTGTGCCGTTTGAAAATCGACGACGGCAAGCTCACCGTCCTTGACAAGGATATTTCTGCTCTGAAAATCACGATGCATGAACACGAGCGGAAGATTCGCGAGCCGTTCCGCGAGGTAATGCCGTTCATTCTCCCAGCCGTCGGGGATGCTGATCGTGCAGTACCCGTTGATGAATTCCTCCACGAAGTAGGCCGTTTCTCCGAGCAGGACATCTACATCGAAAACGCGTCCGGCGAGCAAATTCTCCCGCTCCATCGAGCGCGTAACCGAGGTTTCGAGCTGTACGAGGATTTCGAGACATTGCTTGTAAAACGAGAGCTCTTTTTCGTCCGATGCGCTCCGTAAAACGTCTTCGAGGTGGACATCCCCGAGATCTTTCATAATGACTATTCCCCGGTCGCGGTCGATTTGCTGAAATTCAGGAACGTTTACGCCGTTTCGCAGCAGAAATTCCCCGATGGTGATATACGATTCGAATTCCGGGCCGCCGCCCGGCTGGATCAGCGAAACAACTGAGCGTCCGCCGCAGGTGAGGCGGAAGAAATACCTGTCGGAACCGCCGCGTGAAATAGGCGTTGCTTCAATGGCGTCCGCCGCCGTTCTCTTCTCCGGGGGCCAGGCGAGATCGGTGGCGATTTTGAGCAATTCATGCACCGCGCTATTCATCATCGGTGATATTTATTACCCCCCCTGGATAAATAATCGCTCGGCGGTACGAGCTGCCGGCAGGCACGAATGAGCCTTCGAGCACGATACAATTCTCGAGCACGGTATCGCGTTCCACCTTCGCATCGGGACCGACTTCGAGGAAGCCCCTCCATTGAGCTCCCGGATCGACCGAGGCGTCCTTTCCGACGTGCAGGGGCAGGGGCGGCGGCTCGAGCAACGGATCGTACCGGATCTTGTCAATGAGGATGCTCCGGTGAAGATCGAGGTAGCTCGGCGGTGTGCCCGTCTCGTTCCAGTGGCATCCGCCTTTCGCGGCATCGGCACGGTAACCGATAACCGATCCCGGCCGGCATTCGATGATTTCACGAATGATCTCGACGAGGCCGCTTGCCTCCGCGCGCGGAAAGAACTCGAGCGCCTCGGGAGAGAGAACCGAGAGGCCGGTGTAACCGAGCATCCTGCACTCCTTGGGCGCCGATTGCCGTTCGTCCGCTATGGATATAATATCTCCCTGGTTTGTTATCATAACGTTTTGCGGAGGCCCCGAGGAAGTGAGTATCATCGTTATCAACGCCCCGCGCGAGCGGTGCGCCGAGACTGCGTGGGCATAATCGATGTCTGAGGTTATATCTCCGTTATGCAGGAGGATCGTTTCGAAACGGGCGAGATCTCGGGCCATGTTGCCTATTCCCCCGCCTGTTCCGAGGAGCTCGGATTCATGGTGAAAACAGATCGGCCACTCCCGGCGCGCCGCCAGCTCCTCGAAACGCTCCGGCAAATGAAAGAGATTACAGTGTATCTCACCGACGCCCGTTCTGAGCAGCTTGTTCACGATCACCTCGAAGAGGGGAGTGCCGAGAACGGGCAGAAGTGATTTGGGGCTGGTATCGGTGAGGGGACGCATTCGCGTGCCGAGCCCGGCGGCAAGAATGATCCCCACGGTTTTTTCGGGATCGATTTCTATTATCGGTTTGTCGGTGATCATGGCAATTCAGGTTTTTCCACGACTGCATTTTCCGGATTGATATCTCTTGTCGGTTCGTCAGCGATCACGGTGCCCCGGATTTTCTCACGCGTGATGAATATTAGATTTCGCGTGATATTGAATAATATATCGTAAGGGATTTAAAGTGATTTAATATATCAAAAACTCTTTTCGCGCTTCCAGAAACGTCTGTTCGTCCCTTTCCCACGCGCTGAAAAGCTCCATGACATCACCATCTTCATCCACCGTTTCCCGAAAGCCGGCATCTCCGGAGAGTATGTCTATGGGCATTTTCTCGTATTCGTACTCGTACGGGGGTTCTCTCCATGCGAAGTGGTCGCGGCAGTGAGAAGCCGCGAGAGCAATGGCCGCCGCCCCGATGCGCACCGGCTGGAATACGCTCCGGTCGGTGACGTGAATCTGGACGCCGCCGCAGAGCTCCCCCTCGTACTTGTCCCACGTCGGTTTGAAATCGTGCGGGCGGACAACGAATCCCGGCAATCCGAGGGCGCTTATAGCACGAGCGAATTCGTCCGCGTCGATCCAGGGGGCTCCGAATATCTCGAACGGCCTTGTCGTGCCTCTGCCCTCCGATATATTCGTCCCTTCGAGAAGGACCATGCCCGGATAGACGAGGGCCGTATCGGGCGTCGGGATATTCGGTGAGGGAAGAGCCCAGGGGATCCCGGTTTCATCGAAGAACATCGATCGTTTCCAGCCGTTCATCGTCACCACTTCGAGATCGCACCCGATATTCTCTTTGCTATTCATCATACGAAGTGCCTCGGCGATGGTGAGGCCGTGCCGCATCGGCAGCGGATAGAGGCCGACAAAAGATTTATAATTACTATCGAGAATCGATCCCTCCACCACATCACCGCCGATCACGTTGGGCCTGTCGAGAACGAGTACCGGAACCCGAGCGGCAGCGCACGCCTTCACCATGAGCAGGGCGGTCCACAGGTATGTATACGGCCGCGCGCCGACGTCGGGGAGGTCGATGACGAGACAATCGAGATTCCGCAGCATCGACTGCTCAGGTTCACGGGAGCGTCCGTAGAGAGAATAAACGGGTATCTCAAACCGCGGATGTGTGTAACTCTCCCACTCGATCATATTTGCCTGTGTTTCGCCGGTGTACCCGTGCTGGGGGCCGAAGAGACAGGCGAGATCCGCGCCGGAGCGGTGAATCACGTCGCTCGAATGCCGGAGATCGCTCGTAACGGAGGCGGGATTGGCGAGAAGACCGATACGCTTGCCCTGCAGTCTCTTGCAGGATTCACGGGAGAGTATATCGATGCCTGTTTCTATCAATGGATTGGTGTCCGGTAACACGGGGCCGGCCCGTCCGGAGCCGGCCCCCGCTAACTTAAGTGTTGTTTTTACAATCAGATATCCCAATCAAAGACAACGAGCGTGTCGGGCGGATCGCCGTCTTCCTCAATGACGATCATAACCCGGCCGATACCCTCGGCCAACCACGATTTTTCATGGAACGAGCCTTCATCGACGGGCGTGCCATCCTCGTAGAAGGTGGTAGCAGCGTCGAGGTGGTGAATGTAGCACCCGGCGAATGTTCCATGGAGCAGCTCGCTCTCGAGATTGACCGGGTAGGCTTCGATCTCCACACTGCCCGTTATCTCTATAGAATAATGTTCATCGATTGTGGCGCTGGTATCGAAGTGCCACGTCTGGCCGACATAGTTCCCGATCGGCAGCTTGAGGTAGGGAAGCGGCGTATCCCACGTCATGGTGAAATCGTAGACCCCGTTATCGTATTCGTCCCTGCCGAGGTGCTGTATCTCGTTGCCGGTATTTCTCATATGCCAGATTTCATCGATGCCGTCGAAGTCCCTGAAAACGATATCGAACGTCCCCGATCCGTGGCTGTAATTCTCGATAGTCATGGTATCCGGCTCATGCGTTCGGGTGTCGACGAAATATATGCTGCCGGACTTGTAAATAAAGTGCGTTCTCTCTCCCGCCGTTGTGAATCCATAGGTCGTCGGATTCGGATCGATATAGTTTCCCGCCGCATCCATCACATCCTCGAATTTCACCCAGTACCTGCACCCCGGCAGCAGATTCCGGTCGCTCCTGAGCGGCACGAACATGGTCGAATAGGCTTCGTTCCAGTCGACGTTGTCACCGTCGACGACCTGGTTGATCCGCGCGTCGACATTCTCGGGTGGCATGTCGAAATCGGGATACATCGTTTCGCTGAAATTGAGGACCATCTCGCCCAGGCCTGTCGAGACGCCCGTTGCCCCGTTCGACGGCGTGGCGCTCACGAGATAGGGCCTCACATCGTCGATCGCCGTCCGGAAATCGAATGAATAAGCCGTAGCGAGAGGATTCCCCGCGAGGTCCGTCGCACCCGTGCCGATCGTGACCTCTACCCCTGAATCCTGGGGGAACGGGTAGTGAAGGATGGTCAGTTCGGGGCCTTTCCAATCGAGGTCAACCTCTTCCGGTTCGGGAGAGATGGTGATCGCATTAGATGTATTGGTCATATTCATCGGCTCGCTGAACGTGATTACTATCGGCATGCCGGGAGATACGTCCGTTGCCTCGTCGGCCGGTACGGTCATGACGACATATGGCGCTGTGTTGTCTTCCTCGCTCGTGGTGGTAAAGGTGAAAGAGTAATCGCTGCCGAGCTTGTTCCCGCTTATGTCCTCGCAGTCTCCATCAATCGTGATCGTGAAAACATTGCTCGCGGGCAGTTGGCTGTAAGGAGCGATGAAAAGGGTATCGCCGTTCCAGTACAGGTCGTATTCCCACTCGTCGAGATCGAACCCGAGCGTGCTCTCGACGGACTCCTCGTCCATCGCTTCGCTGAATACCACCCAGAACGGGCCGCTCCTGCTCACGCCGGTAGCCCCGTCCGCGGGATAGTGGCCGGTAACCGTCGGCGGATCGGTATCACCCGGATCCAGCGCAGTCTCGTTTTCGCTGCAGCCGGTTGCAGCGAATAGAACGAAAAGCAATAAAATCAGCCATGCGGCCTTCGGCCTCACGAAAGACATATCGTCCTCCTTTTTTTGCGTCCCGTGTATGGTATTGCAGGCGCTGCCGTTTGCGAATGAAAAAAACCCAAGCTAAAACCAAAGTCACAGAACAAAATATAGAAATCCGACAGGGTGAGGCTTGCAAGTTTCAAGCCTTCCCGTTACTATTTTTCTAGGGAACATGAAAGATATTGTTATAATTCGATATAGGATATGTCAACGGGCTGTCCCGAGAGGAAGGTGGCGGAATGCCGAGCAGGAAGAAAAGTTGCCATAGACCGGTGTATTTTCTCCTCATATTATCAATTCTCTTCGCCTGGTCCTGTTCAAGAAAGGAGCAGGCGGCTCAGAGGGGAGGGACGCTGATCGTCGGCGAGATCAGTGACTATGAATCCCTCAATCCGATGGGAACGACCGACGCGCATGCCCGCGATATCTACAACCTCCTCTTTCTTTCCCTGCTCGATGAGCAGGACGATTTTCTCACCTTCAAGCCCCGGTTGGCGGAGTCGTACGAGTTCTCCGAGGACCGCACGGTTCTCGTCTTCCACCTCCGCCGCGACGTTCACTGGAGCGATGGCGCGCTCGTGACCGCCCGAGACGTTAAAGCCACATTCAAGGCGCAGACGAATCCCGATGTTCTCTGGGCGAGTATTCATCTCAAGGAGCACATCGACAGTGTGAGCGTGATCGATGACTTCACCGTTGCGTATCACTTCAATCATGTCTATCCATACCAGCTCATGGATGTGAACGATGGGCCGATTCTCCCGAAGCATCTCCTCGAATCGGTCGAGCCGGATAAGATCAGGACGATTCCCATCGAGGGTTTCCCGACCAACGGCCCGTTCCGAATCAGGGAGTGGGATCGGGGGCAGTATCTGATACTCGAGCCCTACGAGCGTTACTATGAAGCGGGCAAGCCGTATCTCAAGAAGGTGGTATTCAAGATCATCCCGGACCAGGTGACGCTCCTGACCCAGTTGCGAGGCGGTGAGATCGATTGCATGGAGAGCGTGCCTTACGGGAAGGTAGAGAATCTGCGCACGGGGAATCCCGAGCTGCAGATCTTTCACTTTCCCACGAGAGCGTACAACTACATCGGCTGGAACGGCGTCCACGCATTTTTCAAGAGTATGCGGGTGCGCCGGGCTCTGACAATGGCGATCGACCGCAAGCTCATCATTGCCAATATCTGCTATGGGTTCGGCGATGAGTGCACCAGCCCCTTCGTGCCGCTCATCTGGGCGTACAATTCAGATATCGAGCCGATTCCTTTCGATCCGCAGCGAGCCCGGGAGATCCTCTCAGAGGAGGGATTCGCCGACACGGATGGGGATGGATGGCTCGAGCGTGATGGAAAGAGGTTCGAATTCGCTCTCATGACAAATTACGGCAATCAGGCCCGAATGGACACGCAGATCATGGTCCAGGAAATGTTGCGCAAAGTCGGGATCAAGGTCAATCCGCTCACCCTCGAGTGGAAGGCAATGCTCGACCGGCTCAAGGCTTCAAACTTCGATGCGGTCGTCAACTCCTGGCGCATAGGCACCAAGGCGGATCTCTCGCCGATCTGGAGCTGCGAATCGATGCGAAAAGGGGGGTATAACCGAATCAATTACTGCAATCCGACGGTCGACAGCCTGAACGCATTGGCATGCAGCATGTTTGATTTCGAGGAGGCGCGTCCCCTCTTCAACAGGGCCCAGGAACTGATATACAACGAACAGCCCTACACCTTCCTCTACGTCGGACACGCCTTGAACGCCCTCAACAAGCGGTTCAAGGATGCGCGTCCGGATGCAATCGGTATGTATCATAACCTGCACGAATGGTGGGTGGAAGAAGCCCCGCAAAAATAGAAACGATGGTGTTGGAGCCCGCAAGACAAAAACAATGATGGTATTGGAGCCCGCAAGACAAAAACAACGATGATGTTAGAGATTGAAATAATTAATTAAAGCATGTAAAACCATTATGTTCTGTGTCAATGTGGGACGGGATGAGGCTCGCGCGATAAGAGTGCAGACAGGACAGGGTGGGGGCGAAGCGAAGGAACAAGGCACAGTCGGACCTTCCGGTTTTCCGGCATGAACGAGGATTTCGATGATTCATAAAATAGGGCTGGCGGCACTGGCAAGCGGGATAGCCGCGCAGATTCTGAAGGTTGTCGTAGACGCCATTCAGAAGAAGGGTTTTAAGCCCCTCCGGATACTCGATAGCGGCGGCATGCCGAGCTCCCATACATCAGTCGTGACGACCTTGACGGTGGGGGTTGCGGTGTACGAGGGGGTTACTTCTCCGCTGTTCGGCATTTCGCTCATAATCAGCCTATATTTTATTTTCGAGGCCACCGGCTTGAGACAGGAAGTGGGAAACCAGGCGCGGGTTCTGAACGAAATCATCGAGAAGGTCAAGGCGGAACACCATTTCGACACTGATGGATTGCAGGAGCTCATAGGCCATACGTGGGCGGAGGTAATCGGCGGCTTTGCCCTGGGACTGCTCGTTGCCCTTATCGCCTACTGATATTTACGATCTCGATTCGACGGACCGTCTTCCAGAAATTTCATACTCCCCCATAAGCTCACTCCGCCTACGCTTCGAAATCACCCCGGAGACACCGGACTATTCGAAAAAAATCCTTGACACCGAGAGGAAACGCAATCGAGAATGCATGAAAGTAAGAATGTTACATGTATACCTCGATACCTTGCAAACGCCGTAGATGCAATTACTGATCGACGCGACAGAGACGGAAAGGAAAAAGATACGCAAGAGCGATGTGAATTTGAAAAACTGAAAAGAGAAATGTCTACGTATTGCATCAATTCTTTTCAAAGCCGAATCGGGAGGGGCGATTCGGCTCTTTTTTTGTGACGGTTGGGAGACGGGCGTTTGTCACCTGACATAACAGGAAGGAGCTGTTATGCGAACCATTTCAGTGATAAATCAGAAAGGAGGGTGTGGTAAAACCACCATTGCTATAAATCTTGCCGCGGCATTCAGCGAGCTGGGCAAGAAAGTGCTTCTCATCGATCTCGATCCGCAGGCGCATGCTTCCATCGGATTGAGCGTATATGCCGAGGATGTCGAATATACAACTTACGATCTGCTCATGAATCCGAGAGTGCGAGTTGATGACATTGCATACCGGGCGGATGACAATCTCGATATCCTGCCGTCATCACCCGTTTTGAGTGCGATCGAGCAGGAGCTCGCCGGTAAGCCGGCGCGGGAGACACAGTTGCTCTCGAAGCTGACCCGGTGTTCACACAGTTATGATTATGTGATAATCGATTCGCCGCCGAATGTAGGGCTTCTGACGTTCAATGCGCTCATAGCGGCAACCGAAGTGATAATCCCTCTCGATCCGAGTTACTTCTCGCTTCAGGGGCTGAACAGGTTGAGGGAGACGCTCGAATTGCTCGAGAGCGAGACGAAACATAGAGTTGTCGTTCATGTTCTGGCAAACAATATAGAAAAGAGAACGGTGTTTTCACGTGATATCGTGCTCGAGGTAGAGCGGGAACACGGCTCGGTTCTCATGGATACGGTTATCTCGCATTCCGTGCGGTATAAGGAGGCGGCGCAACGGGGAGTTTCTATTTTCAAGATGAAGAATGTGGACCGGCTCAAGAGAGAGTTTCTGGCACTGGCCGAAGAGATAGAGAGCAGGGAACAGATTATTGAGACGGGGGATATGGCTGATTGGATGATGAAGCTTCACGGGCCCCGTCGCGTTGAAGAAGGTATACTCTTTGCGCTCGACGCGCCGAACGCCCAGAATGTATATCTCACCGGGGAGTTCATAAATTGGTCCCGTGAAGGAGTGCGGCTGAAAAAGGACGAGAAGGATGGCTTGTGGAAAGCAACGCTCAATCTCAAAGCCGGTGAGTACGAGTACCGATTCATTGTCGATGGTGTGTGGATCAAGGATCCCAATAACGCGGATTCAGTCCTCAACGAGTTCGGGCAAGAGAACTCACTATTGATTGTGTAGCTTATGTTTCCGGGACGGGCACCAAAACGGCTTCTCGATGTTTCCCACCTGTTTCTCTCGAAGAACGACTCGGAGAGAAGTAAGGGTGTCACGGGGGGTGAGGCGGCCGTTTGGCTGGCGATCCAGGGCGAAACGCTCAACAGAGCTCATCTTGCGGCAGGTATCGCAACCGCCCTTGCGTCTCAGGGGATACATGTTACGTTGCTCGAGCTCGGGCAGGGCCTTCCGAATGTCGGGTATTATTTCGCACTCGAGCCGGCTGAATACCTGGCTCTTACCCTCGATGAATCATCCGTGATTACCGGGGAATCGGGAACCTTCATCCGGTACTCGATCGCGCCGTCGCCCGGACGCTTCCCGACGGGCGATCGAAAAGCGCCGCCGGCTGACTCACCGCACGTCAGCCTGATTGCGTTCACCTGTCCTCTAGCGGAATCGTACCGGGAGTTTTTCACCGAACTCGGATCTACCACCGCATCCCTGGGCGGCACTCGGGACGACGGCGGCACTCGCGCAGGCAGCGATAGCGGCAATCCGAGCGTTGGAGGCAACCACAGCGGCGAGGGCATGCTTCTCGATGGACTCATGTTTATGACCGATGGCGGCAAGCCCGAACTCGATAGGGAGGTGATCGACTTCATAGGCGGGGCGAATCCACGGACGGTCGTCTTTGTCGCACGGCCGGATGGGAGCACGGGCGATGATTATGGAGCCGACGAGATTGTTATCCTGCCATCCGATATCACCACAACGTGGGTCAAGAGGGTTCCGCCGATGGGCCCGTTTTTCAGCGATTTCACGGAAAGCTTCTTACAGGTTATCAGTCTCAGGAGGAGGTTGGAGAGAGATGCCGTCGTATAACGGCAAAATGGAGCGGATCGAGACGGTAGCGGGATTGATTGCTCGAAAAATTACGAGAGAGTTGTTTGTCAAATTGTGCAGGGAAATCAGTCGATTCTCGAGCACGGTCGATGTCGAAATCGCGCTTTTCGAGGTGAGATTCTCAGGGCCGGGAAATTTCAAAGTGACGCTGTCATCCTATCGTGAGCTGTTCCTCGTTAGCGTGGGGGAGGGCAATGCGTGTGACGTGAGAGTCTCCTCCAAAGGCGCGTTTCTCTCGGCGCTCGATCTCGCCCTTCACCACTTCCTCGAAACGCAGAGCGAGATGGCCTCCTGATCCTGCCTCCGTGAGCAGGCATCCCTTCATCGATACATGCCAATTATGCGCAGGTACCAATTAGGTAAAGAATTTGCTTTCCTGAGGTGAAGCGATTAATTAATTTGTATATAGAACGGTGGAGGCGAAGATGGGAGCACGTGCATGAAACAGAGAGTAGTTTTAATCTCACTTCTCTCTTTAACTATTACGATCGTAGTAGCTTCCTGCATATTTCAAAATGATCCGGTAAGGCCGAACAACCCCCCCGTATTAGAATCATATTTTCCAAGGTGGACGTTTAAGACGATAATTCTGCCCGATTCCTGCTTTTTCAACATATCGGCATCCGATCCTGATGGAGATATGCTCGACTACAAGTTTTACATGAACAATGAACTAATCAGCACATCCGATTCGGTTGTGTTTTACGGCTTTGTCGAAGGCGACTACACCATAGAGGGGCGTGCCTGTGACAGCGGCGAATATGTGTCCCGCAAGTGGGTGGTAACGGTGATCGCGAAGCCGAATACACCACCGGTAATCGATTGGCGGGATCCCGAGCAATCGAGTGTCGCCTGTGTCGTCGGTGACCCGCTGGAATTCCATTTTTCCGTCAAAGACGACCATCCCGAATCACTTTTCTATACCTTTCTCGTCGATGACGTGGAGATATTCTCCGGCTATCCCGATCTCGTCCATCGGTTTCTGGAAAACGGGGACTTCGTGCTGCAGGGAAGAGTATGGGATGGAGAATACAGTGATACGGTAACGTGGTACGTTGCGGTAACCGGAGATCCCGACACCATTCCACCGTCAGTAATAGACGATCTCGTCGGGGAACCGGGCGATGTGCCGAGGACGATTCGCATGAGGTGGACGGCACCCGGCGACGACAGCACATCCGGCACGGCTGCGATGTACATCTTTCGAACATCGACCTATCCGGTCCGGACGGAAGCGGACTGGATAGCCGCGGCGGGGAAAACCGGAGAGCCCCTGCCCTCACCGGCGGGTTCAGAGGAAGTGATGATTGTTCATAACCTGAACCCCGGAACCTACCTCTATGCAACGGTCAGGGCGGTTGATGACTTTTTCAATCTTTCTCCCATAGGCAATTGCGTTCGCGTTCTCGTCAAGGGGGCGGATGTCGAGGGGTACGTGATCGATCTGTGGAGCAACGAGCCGATAGCCGGAATGTACGTAAACGCGAACAGCATCGTCGATACCGCGGATGCCAATGGGTATTACAGGCTTGAAAACCTGCCGTACTTTCGGGACTTCAGAGCGCGCGACGAGGTAATAAGCGAGCATATCGGCTATTACTATGACAGTGTTATTCGCATATCGGGTTTCTACGAGACATTCACGCTCGATCTCTACGTCATTAGAGATGTCGGACTGCAGAATGCCAGAAAGCCGGAAATTTATGGGCATGAATTTCTCAATTTCTTCAAGGGAATAACCGAGACGGACGGTTGGGTTGGAAGACCCGCAGTCCACAAGACATGGAATCATTATCCGATCACCGTCTATAATCCGCCGAAGTCCTACGGGGAGCTCGATATGCAGCTCGTGGCGCGTAATGCGATGGCGGAATGGGAAACCGCAGCAGGACTGGACCTCTTCATAGAGGTTGAAGAGCAGGTCGGGTCGGATGTAGAAATAGTCTACTTCGATACGCTGATCAATAATCATCAGGTCGATACACCGGCCTACAACCAGGATGGTACCCCGGCCAAGAAAGAAGTCTGGATTTTTTCGGGCTATACGGGTGTTCCTATCTCGGTCTATTCGCACCTCATATTTGTTCACGAGCTCGGGCATGTTCTCTGCCTCGATCACAGCAGAGATGCCGGACATGTAATGCTCGGGCTTTCGAGGCCTCAGGTGCAGCATGTCACGGAGGACGAGGCGAATGTAGTACGGATCATCTACCACGCGCCGCCCGTTTTCGATTATGCTACGATAATAATTAATTAACTATGCCAGAATGGCATAATATACGTAGCTAATATGATATTATGGCATGCCCGTTTTCCTTTCCTTTCTCTGCAATGGCCTCGTATAAATTGTCGTGCTCAGTATAACTCATTATCAAATAATTAACTAACTTGTTTTTACTTCCGGAGCAGATACTGGCACGCATGGTGCCTTCGATAGTGTTGAGATTCAATTTAGCGATGAGGTGATAATGTGGCATTTTACGACAAATTAACCGTCAAGGCGCAGGAAGCGCTGACCGCATCACAGGATCTGGCCCTACGGCATAATCATACCGAGTCGACGCCGGTCCATCTACTTGCCGCGCTGCTTTCGCAGTCCGAAGGGATCGCGCTTCCTATTCTCAAGAAACTCGAGGTGAATGCGCAGGTGCTCGATGAGGCGATGGAGCGGATATTCGCCGGATTAGCCAAACTCGATCACGGAGTACCGGAAGTCAGGCCGTCGATGGAACTGCAGGAGCTTCTTCGCCGATCCGTGACCGAAGCGGAGCAGCTCAAGGATGAGTATATAAGCACGGAGCACCTGCTGCTGGCGCTTGTGGATGACAGGGGGGATGTGGGGAAGCTTCTTGGGGAGGCGGGTGTGACGCGCGAAGGGGTGCTCAAGGCCCTCGCGGGAGTCAGAGGTTCCCAGCGCGTGACCGATCAGAATCCCGAAAGCAAATATATGGCCCTCGAGAGGTTCACGAGGGATTTCGTGCAGCTGGCGCGCAGGGGCAAGCTTGATCCGGTAATCGGCAGGGATGAGGAGGTCCGCAGGGTCAGCCAGGTGCTTTCGAGGCGCACGAAGAATAACCCTGTTCTCATCGGTGAGCCGGGCGTCGGAAAGACCGCCATCGTCGAAGGGCTCGCGCAGCGGATTGCGGCCGGCGAAGTGCCCGAGAGCCTGAGGAACAAGAGGCTGCTCGGCCTCGATATGGGCGCGCTTGTTGCCGGGACGAAGTTCAGGGGCGAGTTCGAGGAACGATTCAAGGCCATCTTGAAAGAGATCGCCGACCTCGATGGAGAGGTGATTCTGTTCATCGACGAGCTGCACACATTGGTCGGCGCTGGAGCCGCCGAGGGCGCCGTCGACGCATCGAACATGATCAAGCCGGCCCTCGCACGCGGGGAGCTCAGGTGTGTGGGCGCAACGACGCTCGATGAATACCGCAAATATATCGAGAAAGACGCGGCTCTCGAGCGGAGGTTTCAACCGGTGCTGGTTCGAGAGCCGGCGGTGGAAGAGACGATCGCAATCCTCAGGGGACTCAAGGAGAAGTACGAGGTTCATCATGGTGTCCGGATCATCGATTCGGCACTTATCTCCGCGGCGAAGCTGTCCAATCGTTACATCACCGGCCGATTTCTGCCCGATAAGGCGATCGATCTCATGGATGAAGCCGCTTCGCGTCTCAGGATGGAGATGGACAGTGTGCCCATTGAGCTCGCCGAGATTCAGGAGAAGATTACACAGCTCGATATCGAGAAACGTGCGCTCGAGAAGGAGAAGGGCAAGAAAGAGATTCGTGAGCGACTCTCCAATGTCAGGGAGAAACTTTCTGGATTAGAGGAGAAGGCGAGCGCGATCAGGCTTCGATGGGAAAACGAGAGGTCGGTCGTTCATGCTATCAGGGATCTTCAGGAGAAGCTCGACAAGGCAAGGACGGATGAACAGATCGCCCAGCGAGAGGGGAATCTCGAGCGGGTTGCAGAGCTGCGATACGGTGTTATCGTCGAAATCGAGAGGGAACTCGCCGAAGCGCGCGACAAACTCAAGGGATTCCATGAGTCGGGGAAGCAGTTGATGAAGGAAGAAGTAACCGAAAGCGACATCGCGGAGATCGTAAGCAAGTGGACGGGGATTCCGGTCACGAGCATGCTCGAGGCGGAGCGCGACAAGATCCTGAACCTCGAGGAGAGGATCTCGCGGCGCGTTATCGGCCAGCGAGAGGCGATCGAAGCAGTGGGCAACGCAGTGCGCCGTTCACGGGCCGGCCTGCACGATCCCGAGCAGCCGCTCGGTTCGTTCATATTCCTCGGGCCGACGGGAGTCGGAAAGACAGAGTTGGCGAAGGCCCTCGCCGAGTTTCTATTTGATGATGAGAGCAACATCGTTCGTGTCGACATGTCGGAGTATATGGAGAAGCATGCGGTCTCGAGACTGATCGGCGCGCCTCCGGGATACGTCGGCTACGATGAGGGAGGATACCTGACCGAGGCCGTGAGGCGAAATCCATACTCCGTGATACTCTTTGATGAGATCGAGAAAGCCCATCCGGATGTTTTCAACGTGCTGCTGCAGCTTCTCGATGACGGCCGTCTCACCGATTCACAGGGCCACACCGTGGATTTCAGAAATACCATCGTGATCATGACTTCGAACCTAGGAACGCAATTTCTCGCTGAACGGGAAACCAAAGATGAAGCGGAAATCGCGCGAAAGATGATCGATGCGTTGCGGACCTTCTTCCGTCCGGAATTTCTGAACCGCGTAGACGAAATCATCGTTTTTCACTTTCTGTCAATCGAAGATATAATAAAAATCGTTGATCTTCAGCTAGAGCGGATTAATGAGAGACTTGCAGAGAAGAATCTCTCTCTCGAGTTGACCGAGGATGCAAAACGGGCCTTGGCGGAGAAAGCTTACGATCCCGATTTCGGAGCCCGTCCCCTGCAGCGGCTTCTTCAGAAGCAGATCCTCGATCCTCTTGCGAAGCGTTTGATCGAAAACAGCATCACGGAGGGCGATACCATTCGCGCCGATTGGAAAGACGGCAAAGTGCGATTCATTACAACAAGTTAAAGCT
>CBDUQN010000026.1:0-33572 GCA_965369375.1 uncultured bacterium
GCGGCCCTTCGCTGCTCCATTGCAATGGCAGCCCGCTTCCCTTTCTCCGGGCGTTTCGGGAGCAACAAAAAGGATTGCGGGAGAAGGCGGTAAACTCTCACTGTGAGAATCACGGCCGCCGCGATAAAGAGTACGGAATAGAGTGCCGATCTCATACCCACTACGAGCAGGCCGAGCACCCCGAACGAAACGGCAAGCGTGTACAGTATGTATCCCGCACGCCATCCTACCCGGTAGAGTTTCGGTGAAAAGCTCTGCAGGAGCATCGCGGCGAGAATCATACCGGCGCCGGTATGCATGCCCAGCTTCCATGCGACCGCCTCGGGAATGCGCCCCTCAACACCTCGAAAGCTCAAGGTCGCGACAAACGTGACGATCGCCACGGGAATCAGTGAAACGATGATAATCGAGGCGATCCTCACCAACCACAGCTTCCGCGCTGGAATGGGAAGCACGAGGCTCAGGCGGCTGCACCGCTGCCCGATATTCGTCGTTACCACGAAAAAAATAAGCAATGCACAGATCAGCGCGTAGATCGGAACGAAACCCAACCCCTGCGTTTTGGACGCAAATCGCGCAAACTGCTGCGGCAAACCGGGTATCAGCAGGAGTGCCACACTGGTGCAGAGGGCCAGAATCTGGGATATGTGCATCTGGTCGAACGCGCCTTCCTGACGTATCAGCCTGCCGATCATGACGCCGCTCCTTTCGCTATAATAAAATCATTCCGGTAGCAGTACGTTTCGATGCTATGATTGATCCACACATCATAACTGGCCCCCCACGAGCTCTATGAACATCTCCTCGAGATCGACGCTTCGGCAGTTCGTCCTCGCCACGCCGAGCTCACGTTCGAGAAAGGTCTCCGCCGCCTCCGGTTTCATCCTGAAAACGGCGTGAATGACCTCGGCGCGCTCCCGGACGGCCATGCAGCTCTCGAGCGAGAGCAGCCTGTCGCCTCCTACCCCCGCATCGAGCGGCAGGACGGCGAGCGAGTAGTCTTCTCTCAGCGCATCGAGCTCGCTGTCGACGAGCAGCTTCCCCTTGTGTATCAATACGACCCTACCGGCGAGACGTTCGACGTCGGACATATAATGTGAAGAGAATAGAATTGTCGTTCCCGTCTCGTTGAGCATCCGTATCGACGTTTCGAGGAACTCGCGGCGCGCCGCGGGGTCGAGCCCACCGGCGGGCTCGTCGAGGAGAAGCAGCTCGGGCCGGTGGCTGATCGCGCAGAGCAGCGCCACCTGCCGCGCCTGGCCCTTGCTCAGGGTCTTTACCTTCTTGTTCAAAGGAATAGAGAACCGGCCGGCGAGCTCGCGCTCGAGCTTGTGGTCCCACGTCGGGAAGAGGCCCCTGTGGAGCTTGATGATTTCGTCCACCTTGAGGAATTCGGGCAGGATCTGTTCCTCGGAAACGTACCCGATACGGCGCTTGACGTCGAGCGGCCGCTTTCGCGGATCCATACCGAGGATCTTGACGGATCCCTCCTGCGGCTCGAGCATCCCCATCGCGATACGTATGAGCGTCGTCTTGCCCGCCCCGTTACGTCCGAGAAGCCCCACCACCTCACCCTTTCTCACCGAAAAGCTCACGCCGTCGAGCACATCGACGCCCTTGACAAAGGCGCGGTGTATATTATTGAATTCTGCGACAATCATCACGATTCCTCCCTCTGATCTTCAGCTCGTACATGTTCGAGATTCGTTTCAATCATTATGACTCTTCTCTTTTATCTTCAGATCGCTCCTCAGGCTCTTGGGTAAGCATCTCACCATGCTCCCCCGCCAGCATCTCTCCAAATATCCTCATCGCCTCTTCGTGCTCGACCCCGAGTTGCCTCACGATCGTGATGGTAGAGGCGAGACTCTGGCGCAGCTGCGCGATCTTACGGTCCTCTATCTCTCCGTTTCGAAACTCGCTCACCACAACGGGCCGTCCCGGCCGCCGCTCGAGGATCCCGTCCCGCTCGAGGTAACTGTACGCCTTGCTGATCGTCATCGGGTTGACGCCGAGCTCGGCGGAGAGGGAGCGCGTCGAGGGCAGCTCATCGCCGGGCCCGAGCAGACCGCTCGCGATATGGAACCTGATCTGATCCATCAGCTGCCGGTAGACGGGCACGCCGCTATGAAGATCGACGACTATCAGCATAGTCTCCAGCCCCCCCGGCTTCTCCAGCCATTCCAGCTTCCCCTGCCTTTCCAACCTCTCCCGCCTCCCCCACCTTTCCAGCCTTCCCAACCTTCCAGGCTTCCCAACCTTCCAGGCTTTCCCAGCCTTTCGGACTCATCGAACAGCCCCTTGATCCTGCGAGTTTTATTTTCATTACAACCTCGGAAATCACGAGCTTCATTTTCATCACACCCGTATTATAAACCGCATTAGTGCATATGTCAAGTAATACAGTTAAGATAAATGAAATATTCCTGTAACTCGTTATAATTCAATAGGAAAAATTTCTCGTTATAATCCAATAGAAAAAACTACCAGATCCCGAGTCATTCCGGTTGCCTTGCGGTTAGAATAGAGAAACGGCTCGAGCGAAACGTCGGACAAGAGTTCCCTCGGTGACACTCGAGCCGTTGATATGACTAAGGTTACACAGTCGCCTTTAAGCGTCTATTTCCCGGCCTCATGCTCCTTCCCCTCTCTCCTGCCCGCAGGCGTGATCCTGTCCATGATCGTGTAGATGACGGGGATGATAAACAGGGTGAAGAATGCAGAGACGAGCACGCCGCCGATCTGCACGACCGCCATCGGGGCTCTGAACTCGAGACCCGACCCGCCGATCGCCTGCGGGATCATGCCGACGGCGATGGCGAGGTTCGCCATGATAATCGGCCTGAGTCTCGTCGGGCATGCCTCGAGCAGCGCCTCCTTGATTCCCATCCCCTTTGCCCTGAGCTGCGCCGTGTAGTCGAGGAGCAGGATCGCGTTGTTCACCACGATACCGACCAACATGACGATCGACATGAGCGAGAAGATGTTGATCGTCTGTCCCGAGATAAAGAGGCTCATCGAGACGCCGATCAGCGCGAGCGGAAGTGTCATCATGACGGTGATCGGGTGTATGAAACTCTCGAGTATTGCCGCCATTACTATATAGATGAGAATAATCGCGAGAATGAGCGCGGTGAAGATCGACCTGAACGACTCGTCCTGGATCTCGGCCATTCCCCCGTAGCGGATCGTCACACTGGGCGGTATTTCCAGCTTTTCGAGCTCGTTATCGATTAGACTCCGAGCTTCACTGAGCGACCCAGTCGAAATATTCGCCATGACCTCGATCATTCGCTGCTTGTCCTTGCGCTGTATCTCGGAATCGCCGAAACGGTAACTGAGCTCGGCGATATCGGAGAGGGGAACGGTGAACCCGTCGCGCGACGGCACCGGCATATCGCTCAGCAGCCCCGGATCGCGGCGGTCTGCCTCAGCGTATTTGACCCTCACCTTGTACTCTTCGCCCTCTTCGCGGTAGACGCCGGCATCGACCCCCTCGTAGGCAGCGCGCAGCAGCATTCCCATCGTAAAGGTATTGAGTCCCCTCGCGACAAGCTGCCGCCGCTGCGGAAGGATCGCGATCTCCGGCTTTCCCATCTCCCTGCTCGTTTTGACCTCGACGAGGCCGGGAATTCCGCGCACGATCTCGAAGAGGCTGTCTGCTGCCGCCTCGAGCTCTTCGGGATTCGAAGAGAGGACCTCGATGAGCAGATCCGAACCCGCGCGACCGCCCTCGCTCTCGGTGACAACGGCTATCTCCGCGTCAGGTATGCCGGCGAGCCCGGGCCTGATCGCGTTCATGAACTCGGTCACGTGGAGATCACGTTCACTGGCGGGCACGAGCCGGGTGATGATATCGGCATCCTCGACACCCCGCTGTCCCCCGCCGATCTTTACGAGAATGCCCTCGACCTCTTTACGGCTCGCAAGCATCGCCTCGATTCGGCCCGCGACCTCGCGCGTCCTCTCGAGGCTCGTTCCCGCGGGCAGTCTCATCTGGACGATCACCTGATTTTGATCGATCGTCGGCATGAACTCCCCACCGACAAACCCGAAGAGAAAAATGGCGAATATAAAACCGCCGATAGCTATCAGTATCGGAACCCAGCGGCGCTCGAGAAAGCCCGCGAGCATATTACGGTATCCCGAAGACATCTTTTCGTAAAAGGCATCCCACCGTTGGGTGAGCTGATCGCCGAAGCCTCCGTACCGCGCGTTACCGGGCTTCGGTTTCGGCCTGAGCAGCCGCGCGGAGAGCATGGGAACGACGGTGAAGCTCACGACGAGCGAGAACATGGTCGCATACACCACGGTGAGGCCGAACTGGAGGAAGAAGCGGCCGATGATGCCGTACATGAAAGCGATCGGTGTAAAGACGACGATATTAGTGAGCGTCGATGCTATCACGGCAACCGCCACTTGCCCGGTCCCCTCCACCGCCGCCTCGTGGGGATCCATCCCGTCGTGAACGAGACGGCTGATATTCTCGATAACGATGATCGAATTGGTGACGAGCGTGCCGATAGAGATACCGAGCGCCATGAGCGACATGATATTGAGCGTGAATCCTGAACTCTCCATCAGCAGAAAAGTCGCCACGACCGAGACGGGCATCGAGATGGCCGCCACGAGCGTCTGGCGCCAGTTGTGCAAGAATATCAGAAGAAGGATCACGGTGAGCAGGATCCCGATACCGATATTCTTCTGCACATCGTTCACCGCATCCTCGATGAATATGGCGTTGTTGCTCGATATGTTTATCGAAATATCCTCCATGAGCGAAACATTGAGCTGATCAATCGCCTTGTAGATATCCCGGGCGATCGCCACCGTGTTGCCGTCGGAGCGTTTGCTGATCGAAAGCCCTATGACCGCCTGTCCGTTGTAGGTAGAAGATTCGCGGAGCTCCTCTGTCGTGTCGCGAACATCGGCGACCTCGGAGAGGGGGATCGAGCCCCCCGACGGCAGAGGCAGCTGGAACTCGGCAAGCTCGTCGGGGCTCGACACCTCACCGACCATGCGCAACGTAATCTCGCTTGCGCCGCGCGTGATATGACCTGCGGGCAGGTTGAGGTTCTCCGCCGAGACGACTCCCATCACATCGAGAAGACTCAACCCGTAGGCGCGCAGCCGCGCAGGGACCACCTCGATGCGGATCTCCCGCTCACGTTTCCCCGTTATCTCCACAGCAGCGACTCCATCGATCCGGCTGAGCCGATCCTTTACGACCTTATCGGCTATCCGGTAGACTTCCTGCAGCGGACGCGGCGCCGATACGGCGAGCTCGATGATCGGAAAGGCCTGAATATCGAACTTCTGTATTATCGATTTCTCGGCGTCGTCGGGCATGAGCGCCTGGATCGCGTCGACCTTGTCCTTGACATTGATCGCGTCGATATCGACGTCTGTTTCGAGCTCGAACTCGATGAATACCTGGGACATGTTCTCACGCGATATCGACTGCAGATTCTTGACATTGGCGATCGTCGAAACGGCGTCCTCGATCTTTTTCGTCACCTGGCTCTCCACCTCGCCCGGCGAGGCGCCCGGATAGATCGTGGTCACGATCACGAATGGAAACTCGACGTTGGGCATCATCTCGATGATCATCCGGTTGTACGAGAAGATCCCGAGAACGACGAACGCCATGAGCAGCATCGTCGAGAGAACGGGACGTCTTACAAATATCCGGATAAGATTCATTTACTTCCCCTCCCCCCCGGCTATGATCTTTACACGGTCGCCATCATCGAGCCTCGTCTGACCGAACTCGACAACGAGATCTCCGTCCCCTATGCCCGAGAGGATCTCTACCTCGTCGGAGGTTCTCAGACCCGTCTCGACAGCTCTGAAACGGGCGTACGTGCCGCCGTCGCCGCTGCGCTCAGCGACGTAGGCGGAGTATCCGTCATGCGATTCCATCAGGCACCGGGTCGGGATCTTGACGACACCATGCCGCTCGCCGACGAGCACCTCGAACGAAACGAGCAGGCCCGGCATAAACGTGCCCGCCTCATTGGGAAAACACGCCTCGCCGCGAAGCAGGTGTGTCTCGGGATCGGCCGAGAGGTCGAGTCTGCTGACCACACCGTAACCCGATTCCCCCGTCGCGCGCGAGCGCCATACGGCCTTCTGCCCAATGGCGAGCATCATCGCCTGGCGGCTTCCCGCCTCGAAGACCATCTTCACCGAATCGATCCGCGCAATCCAGGCAAGCGGCTCGTGGGCGGACACCATCTCCCCTTCCTCGATATTTATACTCATGATTACGCCGGCATGCGTCGCGATGAGATTAGTGCTCTCCCTGGCGTTGACGAGATCTGACTCCGCCACCTTGAGCGCCATCTCCGCCTTGTCGACCGCCTGCTTCGAGATCGCCCCCTCCCGGTAGAGATTTCGCATCCGCTCGGCTGTTGCGAGCGCATCGTCGTAGAGGGCGCGGGATCTGTTGTACGAAAGGAGCATCGGATTCGGCGCCGTCTTCTCGAGCCGGATAACAACGTCACCCGGCTTGACTTGATCGCCCTCTTTCTTTTCGACTTTTTCGACGCGAATCGAGTTCGTCGAGATTATCGCGTATTGAAACGACCCCTCCACCGTCCCGGCGAGCGTCGTCCAGACTTCGAGATCGCCTGCGACGGCCGTGGCCACTTCGACCGGTTTGCCCTCGGCCTCTTGAACGGACCGGATGCTCTCGATAGTCTCAACCCGCCCCACTTTCCTGAATCGCAGGGCGAATATCGCCACCACAACGATTATAATGACCACAAGAATCAGCCTGCCCCGGCCGCTCTTCTTTTTGCTCGGACTATCCATTATTCATCTCCTCTACTGTGCATCAATCACGTTCAAGAATCCGTCACTTCCCACGGCCAACTCGAGGTAGGCCTGGGCTATCTTGCATACGTAAAGCGCCTGTGCAAGCTGTCCTCTCGCCGTTATCATTGCGAACTCCGCGTCGAGCCGCTCGAGCGGCGTCGCAATACCGTTCTCGAGCCGGACGACCGAGAGGCGGTACGCCTCTTCGGCAAGGGTAACCGCTTCACGGCGCCCCTCGAGCGCCGTAATCGCGTTTTCCAGTGTCAGGTACGATTGTCGAACAGCGAGCTCCTTGTCGCGCGTCACCTTTTCCAGTTCGAGTTCGGCGACACGAAGATCCGCCTCGGCCTTGTTCGACCTACCCTTCGTTCTGAGCCCGTCAAAAATGGGAATATACAATCCGAGCTGGACGGCGGCAACGTTCGCGATAAGATCCTCATGGGGGAGAAAGTCTCTCGACCATTGTGTTTGAATCGCATAATGCGCAGACAATTGAAGTGTCGGGTAGCGTTCCGCCTTTGTCAGGCGCAGAAAATAATGGTTGGCATTGACATAGTGTTCGAGCGCCTTGATTTCCGCGCTCCCCTCGCGCATCGCTGAAAACAGTACAGTGAGATCCTCCGGCAAACGCGCGGCATCGAGAGAATCTGCGAGTATTATCGCCGCATCGGATTCGATGCCGCACCTGCGGCGCAGAACGACGAGTGCCTGGTCGAGATCGTTGCGCGCGCTCACGAGCGGCGCCCGGCGGTTGGCGAGCTCGACCTCGGCACGCATCACATCAAACTTGCTGACCGTTCCCTGATCGAAACCCGCCCGCGCGACGCGGACCGCCTCCTCTGCGTCCTGAAGCGCCTTTTCCGAAATTCTCAGCATCTCATCGGCGAGAAGGACTCCGTAATACGCATCCTGAACGCGAAAGCGCACGTAATCTCCGGCTGCGATCTCACCATACTGCGTTGATTCGAGATACTCCCTTGCAGCATTGAGCCCTGCGCTCACCCGCCCCGCCGCCCAGAGGAGCTGCGTGACCGAAGCCGTTCCGAAGAATTCGTTGTCTTCGCCCATCTCGACCTTCACCGGAGCGTCGGGATCGTCACCGAGAAACTCCTCGGGCAGGAAGAAAACCGGTTTAAGGATGTTGCGACCGTACTGAGCGGAAAGGTTGAACTGCGGCAGCGCCGCCGAGCGCGCCGCCGTGACCTCGCCCCGCGCTCCCTCGATCGCCTGAGCCGCCTGCCCGAGCGCTTCGTCGTTCTCGAAACCGAGCTCGATCGCTCGCTCGAGTGAGAGAACGAGCGGATCGGCCTGCGCATTGACCCGACCGGCACCAAAAAACAAGGCAGCAAGCACCAACCACCCAGCCATCAACTTCAGCCCACTGCATCTCCACGATAGGATGTTCGGCATCAGCTTCCCTCCGTTCCGGTTGTATCTTTCTTATTCATTTCGAGCGGCTCGAGAATAATCCTGTCTACGATATCGGCCACGGTGTCAAGCGCCTCATCCCGCTCATCCTCGCACATCATATGAAAGAGATTATGAATGGCGCCGATGGTGATATCGGCCAGGACATAGGGATCTTCCTTTGGAATATCCCCGCGATCCGCCGCGCTGGCGAATAGTCCCGCCATAATCTCCCGGTTCTTTATCATCGCCTCTTTCACCATGCCCTTGAGCTTGAACGGGCTCTCGTGCAGGTAGATGCGTATGAAATTTTTCTGCTGCTTGACGTGCGCTATCGATGCCCGGATCCTGCACCGGAGCTGCTCGAGGGGCGGATCGCCCGGCACACATGCCGCTTCACCCGTGGTGTGCATTTCGCTGATATACTCATCGAGAAGCTCACGGATAATCTCGTTCTTTCCCTTGAAATGATGGTAGAGCTTGCCGACCGACAGATCGGCACGTTCGGCGATCTCCTTCATGCTCGTATCTTCAAAGCCTTTACGGGCAAACAGTTCCGCGGCGGCATCGATGATCTCCTTCTTGGCCCTCTCACGCTCGCGTTCCCGCCACGTAGAGCGACCGGACCCGTTCTCATTCAGTTCCATGTTCTCCTCCATGATCTAAATTAAGTTTATTCAATAAGTAATGATTATTCGGAACATGAATTCGTATTATGAATATATATTCATATCATGGTTACGCAAGGGAAATTTTTTTGTTGCAAAGTGGTGACGGTCCGTTTGAATTCAATCGAGGATTTTCAACAGTCAAGGATGCAATCACGAGCGATCCACGCACGGTTCGCGCTGCGCGCCTGCTCGTGGTCGTTGCGCTGCGCAAGCTCTAGAATTCTCGCGGGTAAATCTTTAAAATCCCATCATTCTCTCTGTCTATACTGGTTCATGTGATCTTTCCCGTAAGCATGCTCCGCTAATAGCATATTATGACTCGGGCACACTAATCGCAGATTATCTATAGTGTTCTTCCCGCCTATGGCAAAGGGAACGATATGATCTACCTGAAGATACTGGTCCTCCGGACATCGCTTCCCATTGGTACCCACATACGTGCACCGGCCACCGTCTCTCACAAACACCTCGTCTCTCACCGCCTGTGGTATGTAGCGTGATTGCTTGGAATTAGCTGTCTTGTCCATCTCAGCTCGTGACTTCTTATTCGATTTGTGCTGTTTCTGTGTCTTTCCCTTCGATTTCTTGGCCTCCGCCCGGCGCTTCACCCTCCCCTCGGGGCTGTGACGATCGAGATATTCACGCATCACTATCTTGAAGAGGTTCTCGAAATCGAGCTTCTTCTTACGTTTGTTCGACAACAATGCTTTGAGCCGCCCGAACAGCTCCATGAACTCGGGATCCACGGCAAACTCCAGCTTGTACTTCTCCTCGAGAACCACACACGATTGCCCACTTTTTTCGCCGGAGGCGAAAATATCGCCGTAAGCCGTTGATTCTAAAGAGGCGCTACTCCCGACGTCGGGAGTGGATTTTTCCCCACCCTTTTGATGACCCGAATTACCCCCATTGGAGGTGTCCCCATCCCCTGAACTGATCTTTAGCTCAGTCTTGATATACACCGGCTTCACACGGTCCCTGATCTCACTCTGAGGATGATACCGCGCCACCAGCCGCCTCACATCCCGGTACGATCTACCCTTGATCCGAGAGAGGATATCTCGATAGTTCTGCGGGCTAAGCATATCTTTGACAAGCAAGAGGACACTGAGATTGATCTCTCCTCTAAGAAGCATGCCTGCCACCCGGGGATACTTCTTCACACAGCGAGCGGCGGTGATACGCCTGCCAGAGGCAGAGCTCGAGTATTTGAGATGACCCGTGCAGAACTCGTGAAGCGAGCCGTAGCCTCTTAACAGATAAAGCTCACGGCGTTCCATCTCGATCAGGTACCCAAGCACCTTTACCAGGGTCTCGCGCTCTGAGTCGCAGAGACGTTCGAGGTTTCGAACGAGAACATTGTCGGAGAGTTGTAAAAGGGATTTATGAGTTTTCATCACACCACACCTCCCGCAAACAAGAGACATTAGTGAAGCACCGATAGGGTCCGGCTCGTTAGATAATGCTCCACGTTTTGTGTAAGTCCTCTCTCAAGAATTACAACCACATGTATTATACCATGGACTTTTTTCACCCTCTGAAACGGCTCCAGAAGCAGAGAGATCGAAATTCTGACAAAAATGATAGACCGGGGTGGGAAACGACGGCAGAGGAGACCACAGCCCCCGTGAGGGGCACGAAAAACACCGATCCCCACTTCCCCGAAAATGCGCTCTAAATACCTGTCAAGAAAGAGATTAACTAATATTTCATCTTTATCGTAAGGCGATAAATATCTCTGTTTAAATAAGTTCGAGAAGTGTAAAATTTTCGAAGTTTTTTATAAACAAGAGCGGCACGACCCGCGTACACTCTTTAGCAAAGCAAAAGGAGAGATCAGACATGATTCAGGGACTCAACAACGATGATAAAAAAAACGGAGCATTTGTGAGATCGCTTCAAAAAATTCAATTGGGAGCGCGCTGAATGGGAAACGATAATCTGAACTCACTGGCAAGCGTATTTCAAAGCGGCGATCTCGGATGCTTCAAGGAGCTGGTGGATTCGATGACGCGCCCGCTTATCGCCATGGCCTTCCGATACACGCAAAACTGGGACAGCGCGCAGGACCTTTGCCAGGAAACCTGGATCAAGGTATACGAAAAAATACACCTCTACGATTCGTCGCGGCCGTTCAAAACATGGCTCTATGCCATACATAGAAACGGATGCCTCAGCCACATCAGAAAATATCCCGCCTGGAGATACCTCGATAGCGAAGATAGCAAGAGCGAAATCGAAACTATAGAAATATCCAATCCAAATCCGCTGGAGATCGTCGAACAGAAAGAGTTCGGCGCGAGATTGCGCGAAGCAATGAAACGGCTTTCGAAACGACAGCAGCTCGTCTTTGCTTCCGTTGATCTCGAGCAGATCGGCCAGGAAGAGGCCGCATTGATACTGGAAATGAACTTTTCGACTCTGAGAGCAACCCTGCACCAGGCGCGCAAACGCTTGGCAAAGATGCTCAAAGCGACTTAGGAATCAATATGATTGCCTTAAAATTGACGGAGGAACGATCATGAACGAATCAAATGACTGCCGGGAATTCCGGGAATTGCTGAACAGAACGAACCACGGAGAACTCTCGCGCGAAGAACGCACGGCGCTGGAGCGGCATGCAAAGGGATGCCCCGACTGCGCCGTCGAGCTGAGGATACATGCTCACGTGACCGCCGTCTCCGGGGCTGAGCTCGAGAGCGCCATTCCCGATGAGATGGTTGATACGATGTGGCGAAATGTTATGGAAGACCTCTCTCGGAGAAGCGTGCGACGAAGCCCTTCCGGCTCCCGGGTGTGGCCGATGATGAAGATACTCGTCCCGGCCCTTGCAGCCGCGGTCGTCGTGCTCGTATTCACCGGCGGATTTCTGTTCGGCGAGCTCAGACAGCTGCAGACACGCGAGCAGCATTTGCTTTCGGAGATGCAGCGAAAAGACGATCTCATTACCGAGCTCACCGTCGCACAGGCGGGCAGCGGACGCAGCATCTACCGGACCGGAGAGATCATGATGCGGCGTGGTCTGCCGCGCCAGGAGAATTTCTCTGCACGAGAGCTGCTGTCACTCCTTAGAAACCTGGCTCCCGAGACGACGATCCTCGGGACCGATGAAACGGAGTCGCTGATCTCCCTGTCCCTCTCGTGGCGCGGACTGTCCCCGGGCGCGTTGCCGAAGGAATTCGATGCATTGGACGGTCTTCAAGCCCAGGAAGCGATATGGTTGATCGAAGTGCTGAAGATCGATCCATCCGAGACAATTTCCAGAGAGCGGCTGCTGGCCCTTTCGAAAAGACGAACGTGAGAGATAATCGATGCAATTGGAAAAGAATAAAGAAGGGAGTAGAACAATGAAAGCGATCAATAACCTCAAATTAACCCTGGTAATAATACTTGGATCTCTGTTTCTTTTTTCATACGGCTGCAAGGATTACAAGGTCGACGTGAAGCTCAATCCCGACGGGAGCGGAGAACGAACGGTCGAGCTGTCGATGAAAGAGCTGTCCGAAGGCGGCTTGGAAATCGAGGCCGATGAATTCCGCAAATTGTTCCACCTCGACAAATCGGAGTGGGAATACATCGAATATTCAAAAGAGAAGGAGGGCGCGCAATCCGGAAAGAGCGGAAAGCATGTCTACAGACGCACACAGAAGGCAAAGAGCATCAAAGACTGGCGTGAAATGGGCGGCGACATTCACATCCGGGCGACCCTCGATGACAAACGATTCGCCAAGGTCGCGATCAGTAATGCCATCGACGTCGAGCTCGGCACGAGTCAGGACGGCCGAAGTCTCACATACCGCGAGACGCTAACGTGCACCAAGTTGCGGCAGGCGGCACTCACTTTCATGTCAAACGGATTTCATGACAAGGTCGCCGCCGCGTACCCCATGCTCGGAAAGGAAGTACTCACAGAACTGCGGGGCCTTGTGATGGGCTACTTTGCAATCGGCTACCATCAGCAGGACAAATCCGAATGCGATATCAGCGAAGAGATCATCCTCGACATGCTAACCGAGGACGCGAGCGCAATCATCAAGAAGACTCATCCCGAAGTCGACCTTACACAGCTTCGTGAGATCATCAATAAAACACTCGAGGACCAGGAAGATGAGCTCGATCAATTCGTAAAGGAGAACCTGCCCGGCATGTATCTCGCCGGACATTCAGCAATTATTCTCAACCTGGAAATGCCCGGCCGCATCGTGGGGCACAACGCCGACGAGGTAGACGGGCAAAAGCTCACCTGGAAAATCGATCTCCTGAATGCCTTCGTCAAGCCGGTCAAAATATACGCGCTGTCGGATCTTGCTGACTGAGCGCGCAGTTTTCGCCCATTATCCGCAAAAAATCAAGGCGGAGTGAGACAATCACTCCGCCTTGATTTATCAATAGCTTGAAATAATCACTACTGCAGCTTGAACTTGATGGGAATCGCCATGCGCGCCTTGACCGGAACACCGTCTTTTTTCGCCGGCTCGAAAACGAACTGCTTGACCGCATCTATCGCAGCCTGCTCCATCGCCGGGGATACATCCGAGTTCAATACACTGACACGTTGCACCGTCCCGTCAGCCGAGATCAGGACGCGAAGCATGACCTCTCCCTGGTTGCCCGCCTTTCGATCGGCATCGGGATAGACGGGATCCACCGATTTGACGAGAGCGGGAGGGTCGTCGAACGGATAGAACTCCTCTTCAAAACTGACAAGAACACGATCCGCGCCCGCCTTCTGTACCGCTGCGAGCAGAAGCTGGAATTGCTCATATGGGGTAGTTACCAATGGCTGAATGGCGACGATGAGCAGCGGATTCTTGTACAACCACTCCTCAATAACGGCTGATACATCAGCGGTCTCGATCGTCTTGCCGTCGATCCGTACTTGCCCATTCTCGTCCTGTTTCAGCTCAAGGATGTCGTTCCGGCCGATCTTATCGAGTCTGTCCATTATATCGGTTGGCGGAAGGACGAGTGGCATCCCTTCACCCTCCGCATTGACAAAGCTTACCTTCGTAAGACCAAGCTCACGTATGACCATCTGCACCTCGGAGACAAGTTCCATCGTGACGCCGGGCTCGCAGACAATCTTGATCACGGCATCCTCGCCGCCGGCACGCTCTTCGAGTGTTTGCTTGAACTCGAACCACTCCGCTTCCGTTCCATCTATCTTCACCTTCTTGCCGCTCTCGAGCTGAACAACGATCCTCGGTATATCCTCGACTTTCTCTTTTTTTTTTAAATTTTGATCCGCGCCCGCCGCATCCGCCGAACGCTCCGGAACGTATTCATCAGTGCCGTCATTCGCCGGGTGACGATCCCGTGTCTCAGCGACGACATACCAGGAAGAAGCGAAAACAAGGACGGCCAGTCCGATGACAACGCCCGCCATTTTTTTCTTCGATATCCGTTTCATCGAATCCACCTCCATTCGATACTTGACCCGTTTGAGCAGTTCATTCCGTGTTTTGAGAAGCGACGAGGCCGATGCATAGGCGCACGGGGTGCCGCCGAGCGTTTCGGCTATCTCGAGCAGGCATTTCGAATAGGAAATCGAGGATGCTCTCCCTCGCCCGGTCGATGCGTCGTTGCACGCCATCTCCCGGTACGCTGCGAGCCGCCTGTTGAGAATCCACACGAACGGATGGAAGAGGCAGATCGCCTGCACCATGATCTGGAAGAGGAGAACAAATCCGTCACGCCTCTTTATATGGGCCAGCTCGTGTCTGATAGCTGCATTGCGGCTCTTTTCGCTCCACCGGTTCCATGAGGCCGGAACGAAGATCCTGCGGGGAAAGATTCCGAGTGTCATCGGCACCGAGATGCGGTTCGACTGATAAATATAGACACGCCCCGACCCGGCCACGGGAATATCAGAGAGACGAACGGCGCCCCTGAGCGCCAATAAGAGGCGTGCTGTCGACACGATAGTGAGAACCAGATATACGAGCGCGCCGCCGATCCAGAGCAGAAGAAGCAGACCTGTCAGGTTCAGAGACGGGGCGGACGCCAGTGCAGGCTCCGCACCGCTTTGAAATGAAAAGGCCGTCAGGTCCGTTATTGCCCCGGGGAGCGCTCCGGCGGATCCGGCGGACGGAGCCGGCATCTGTACCGGGATAAATGGCGGCAGGACGAGCTTCGCGAGACCGACGAGGCCGATCGCGTACCTTATCTGCGCGGCGGCATTTCTCAGCAGATAAAGCATTACAAATAAGGCCGCGAGAAACAGCGTATTCTGCACGAGGGACAGGCCGAAATATTTGAACCATGCCTCGCCGAACTGATCAATGATCTCTATCATTTCCCACCACTCTTGATTTCCTCTTCCTTTCGGGCTAGAAGCTCCCTTATCTCATCGATCTCGTCGAGCGTGAGGTTCTCGAGCGAAAGAAGAGAGTTCGCCACCGCCGGGATGGAACCCTGAAATATCCGTGAAACGAGCGAAGCGATCTCCACCTTCACGACCTCGGTTCTCGAGCGTGTCGGCTCGTAGAAATTCACGAGCCCGATCTTCTCATGCCTGAGGAACCCCTTTCTCTCGAGCGTATTCATGACCGTTTGCACGGTCGTGTACGCCTTCTCCCCTCCGGGGTAGGCGTGTTCTAGGACATTGCGAATCGAGGGAGCGCCCCCGAGCTCCCAGATCGCCTCCATGATCTCCCATTCCACCCTCGTAAGTCTTGATTGCGCGGTCATAATACCTACCTCGTATGTCTTGATTGGGCGGTCATAATACCTCTCTCGTAAGTCTTGATTGGGCGGTCATAATACCTCCAATAAAATAATTAATGCTACTAATCATATAGTAGAACTACTAATATATTAACTAAGTGTCAAGAAAATTCACCGGAATTTTGTATCGCGATCGAATTTTTTTGAATCTTTATGAATTTTTATGAAACATCCTTGACACGCACCCCGTACTATTAATAAATTGACTATAGTGATAGATTAATAGTATTGATCTGAAGACATTCAAGAATTTGATATGGTAAGGTAAGTAAAATGTTAATAATGCGTTGAGTCAAAGCGAAAGGGAAAAACATTGAATGTGGCCAGCCCAGCTGATAAGAAGTTCCAGAAAGAGCTCAATTCCGGAACGGCCGCGCTGGTGCTGCTGAGCGTCATGTATCATTCGGCGGAACCGATGTACGGTTACCAGATCGCGAAGCACATCGAGACCGTTAGGACGAAAGTCCCTATTATGAAGCAGGGGGCGCTCTACCCGGTGCTCAGATCACTCGAGAAGAGCGGTCTTCTCGAAAGTGCCGTCGAGCCGTCCGTTTCAGGACCGCCCCGGCGCTATTACAGGATCACCGGGGAGGGACGCTCGGCACTCACGCACTGGACGGAAATCTGGAATGTAAACAAATCATTTATCGATACGATCCTGAAAGGAATAAACAATGCCTAAACAGGTGGACGATTACATCGCTCAATTGAAGAGAGCGCTTGCAGGGGCCGATCCGGCGACGATACAGGACGCCCTCTCCGATGCGGAGGAGCACCTGATGACGGCTCTCGATCTCGCGCTCAAAACAGAGCCCGGCACTGATCCGGCTCTTGTTCTGGAAAAAATAATTCATGATTACGGCACACCAGAGGAGGTCGCCATGGCTTACAAAGAATTCGAAGAGAAGGTTCAACCTGCCCTTGCACCCGAACCGCCCGGCACGGAGGGCAGGAAATCGGCGGCCGCGCAATTCTTTGGAGTTGTCGTGGATCTCCGGGCGTACGCTTCCCTTATCTACATGTTCCTGGCACTGATAACCGGTACAATTTACTTTACATGGGTTGTCACCGGCATATCGCTGTCGATCGGCCTTATCGTTCTTATCATCGGCTTTCCCCTTTTCGTGCTCTTCCTCCTCTCCGTCCGGGGATTAGCATTCATAGAGGGGAGGCTCGTCGAGGCGATCCTGGGAGAACGCATGCCCCGCCGGCCCGTCTTATTCCGAAAAGACCTCGGATTCTGGGGAAAAATCAAGGCGGTCTTCGCAGACCGGACCACCTGGACGGCGATGGTCTACCTTTTCCTGATGCTTCCGCTCGGCGTGCTCTATTTCACTGTGTTTATTACCTTTATAGCGGTTTCCCTGAGCCTTGTCGCCATGCCGGTACTCGAATACGGCTTCAACTTTCCGATGATCGTTGCGGATGGGTACTACTTCTACGTAGATGCCTGGCTCATGCCGTTCGTCGTGTTGCTCGGCTTCCTCTGCCTTATCGTAACGATGCACCTGGCAAAACTGACGGGGCGGATTCACGGCAAGTTCGCCAAGCTCATGCTCGTGAAACAAGACTAGAAGAAGAATCGGGAGTGGGGCGGCCGCCTCACCGTGGCTAAAACTCTCGCGTTCCACTTCCGGCAACCGCCCGCCGGGGTCACAAGTGTTCCATCGCATTACCCCGGAAACCGCCCACCAGGGCGATAAAAGGTAAAAATTATTGAAACTTAACCCCCTTTCATTCAGTAATACTGATATCTAGTCGCAGTACGCGTGTAAATCGGCCGACACAACAGTAACCCTTTATCAGAAAGGAACGAACCGATGGGCAAACGGGAAATACTTGTCCTTTTGCTTGCGGCGCTCTTTGCGGCGGGCACTCTGCATGCCGCACCTGAGAGCCGCCTCATGCGTTTCCCCGACATTCACGGGGACAAGATTGTTTTCACCCATGGCGGCGATCTCTGGATCGTCCCTGCGGACGGAGGAACGGCGCACCGTCTCACCTCACATGTTGGCGGCGAGATGCTTGCGAAATTCTCGCCCGACGGCAGTCAAATCGCCTTCTCCGCCTCCTACGACGGCAATCTCGATGTCTATACCATCCCGGTTACGGGGGGAATGCCGAACCGGCTCACCTATCATCCATACGGTGACATGATCGTCGATTGGCATCCGACACAAAGCCAGATTCTCTTCCGGTCGGTGCGGGAATCGAAGACAAATCCGGGACCACGCTATTCGAGGCTCTTCCTGATCAATGTCGACGGCGGATACCCTGAGGCGCTGCCCCTCTTCGAGGGCGAGCTCACCTCCTATTCCCCCGACGGAACGAAGATCGCCTACAACCGTATGTCGCGGGAGTTCAGAACGTGGAAACATTACCGCGGCGGCATGGCGCAGGACATATGGCTCTACGATCTCGCAAAGAACGAAGTCGAGAAGCTTACCGAGTTCGAGGGCACTGATGCGTTCCCGATGTGGTACAAGGACCGTATCTATTTCATCTCGGACCGCGACCACACGATGAATGTCTTCTGCCTCGACCTCGGCACCAGAAAAATCCGCAAGATCACCAAGCACAAGGAATTCGACGTCAAGTGGCCGAGTCTCGGGCAGGACGCGATAGTATATGAGAACGGCGGATATCTCTACGTGCTCGATCTCGCGACCGAAAAGACGAAGAAAATCACCGTATCCGTTCCCGCCGAGCTCAACGAGACACGTCCGCATTACGAGCGAGTCGCCAGCCAAATCAGGGGCTATGGAATCGCTAACGGCGGGAAACGCGCCGTATTTCAGGCACGCGGCGATATCTTCACCGTGCCCGAAAAAAAGGGCGAGGTCAGAAACCTCACCCGCACTCCGGACGTGCGTGAGCGCTCCCCCGAATTCTCCCCGAACGGAAAGTGGATCGCCTATTTCTCCGACAAGACGGGAGAGTACGAGCTCTATATTCGAACATCCGACGGCAAGGAAGATGAAACAAAGATAACGACTGGTGTTCACAACTACCCGTTCAATCTCCTCTGGTCGCCCGACAGCAAGAAGATCATCTTCCACGATCAGACGTTCGCCTTCTACTACGTAGACATCGATGAGAAGAAGGTGAGAAAGATCGACGAGGACGACAACTTCGACATCTATGACTACACGTGGTCAGGGGACAGCAAGTGGATCGCGTACACGAGGCACAACGACAACAATTTCAATTCGATCCACGTATACTCGCTCGACGAGGGCAAGTCGTACCAGATCACCGATGATCTCTACAACGACTTCGATCCCCAGTTCTCGCCGTGCGGCAAATATCTATTCTTCTTCACCGACCGGCTGTCGAACTTCCAGTTCAACAGTTTCGAGTTCGACATCAACTACGTCTATCCGACGGCCCTCTGCGCCATCACCCTCCAGAAGGACGCCCCCTCGCTCCTCGAGCCCGAGAGCGACGAGGTTGAGGTGAAGGAAGACGAGGAGAAAAAAGAAGAAGAGGGAGAAGAAAAAGAAGAGGTTAAAGAAGAGAAAGAGAAAAAGGAAGAGGGCGAAGAAAAGGGCGAGAAGGAAGAAGGAAAAGACGAAGAGAAAGAGGAAGCCGAGGAGGAGAAAATCCTCGAGATCGATTTCGACGGTATCCAGGACCGCATCATCGCCCTTCCGATCGGCACGGGCAACTTCGGCGGTCTCATCGCGACGGAGGAGAAGATCTACTTCGCCGACGTGCCGAATTTCACTATTACATCGCTTTTCGGCGGCCCCACCGGCTTCAGCTTCACGCTCAAGTACTTCGACCTCAAAGAGCGCAAGGTGGAAACCGTGATCGGCGACATCCAGGGATACACCGTCTCGCAGGATGGAAAGAAGGTTCTCTATCACGCGAAGAAGACATTCGGCATCATAGACGGCGCCTCGGGCAAGAAGGTCGGTGACGGGAAAATAAACACGGGCGATCTCGTGATGAAGGCCGATCCCATGGCCGAGTGGGAGCAGATCTTCTACGAGTCGTGGCGCCTCGAGCGCGATTTCTTCTACGTCGGCAACATGCACGGCGTCAACTGGCGCAAGATCAAGAAACGCTACGAGCAGTTCCTGCCGTACCTCACGAGCCGCAGCGACCTGACCTACATCATCGGCGAGATGGTCGCCGAGCTCACCGTCGGACACTCCTATGTGTACGGCGGCGACTACCCGCAGGTTCCAAAGGTCGGCGGCGCCTTTCTCGGATGCGACTTCGAGGTCGATCGTGAAAACAAACGGTATCGGATCAGCAAGATCTACAAGGGCCGCAACTGGGAGCCGGCGTTCGTTGCGCCGCTCAATCAGCCCGGCGTCAATGTCGAGGAAGGCGACTATTTGCTTTCCATCAACGGCGTCGAGCTCGAGTATCCAGAAAATCCCTTCGCCCTGCTCGAAACCCTCGCCGGAGATCAGACGGTCATAAAGGTGAGCAAGGATCCAACGGGCGAGGACGCGAAGGAGTATACCGTTCTTCCCGCGCGGCGCGATATCAACCTACGCTACGCCGACTGGGTAGAGAGCAACAGGCAGAAGGTGCTCGAGGCGAGCGATGGAAAGATCGGGTATCTCCATGTTCCCAACACGACCGTCGCGGGTATTCAGGAGTTCATGAAACTGTACTATGCCCAGACACATCTCGACGGCATCATCATAGACGTCCGTTACAACAGCGGCGGCTGGATGCCCTCGCTCTTCATGGATCGTATGGGCAAGAAGACAACGAGTTACTGGGGCGTGCGCTACGGAACGGGAGTCGGGCGGTTCCCGCAGAACGCCCCGCGGGGTCATCTCGTATGCGTTATCAACGCATACGCCGGCTCCGGCGGAGACGCCTTCCCTTACATGTTCCGCCAGGCCGGACTGGGACCCCTCATCGGCAAGCGGACCTGGGGCGGACTCGTCGGCATGAGCCGCAACCTCCCGCTCATAGACGGTGGGGTTACGACTGTGCCGACAATCGGCTTCATGAATCTCGAGGGCGATTACACCGTCGAGAACCACGGCGTCGATCCCGATATCGAGGTCGACAACCGGCCGGATCTCGTCGTGAAGGGCCAGGACCCGCAGCTCGAGAAGGCGATCGAGTACCTCCTCGACAAGATCAAGAAAGATCCGCCGGCGAAGATCCCGAGAAAGCCGCGGGATCCGGACAAGAGCAAGTAACGCGCATGCACTGATACCGGCTTTATTGCATGTTATTAATGGAGCCCGTGGAAAGCGAGCCTCTCCCTAAAACCGGGAGGGGCTCGCTATTTACAAAACGGAGGAGGTAACACATGAAAACGGTTGTCCTGCTATTATCGTTCGCTGCTATCATTTCGTGCTCGTCATTCACACTGAACGCAACGGAATTCGAGGCCGAAAAGACGGCGGTACAGAAGGTGATCGAGGATTCGTATGTCAAAGGGATCCACATCGACCGGGACGTAGAGGCGATCCGAAAAGGATTTCATCCCTCGTTCACCATGTTCATCAAGAAGAACGGCGATGTAACGACGTGGTCGATCGAAGATTGGATCGAAAAAATCGAAGAGGGAAAGAAGGAGCATCCGGAACCGTCCACGCATAAGACGACACACAAATTCTCGTTCGTCGATGTCACGGGAAACGCCGCCGTCGCGCGCATCGAGATCTACAAGGACGGCGCGCACATATACACAGATTATATGTCCCTCTACAAGTTCAAGGACGGGTGGAAGATCGTGGGAAAAATATACTACCGGCACAAATGATAACCACCTCATCCACGGACTCACATCCGAGGATTTGCAGCGGTTCACTAACTTGCCCCACTGACCCACATCCATCGTTTTTGCTGTGGATCCTACATAGGCTGTTTGTCTTATCTCACTTTCGCAGCTCTTAGCCACAGATAGTAGCAGGGGATCCCGATTGCTACCGTGATCACGGCCGCTGAGGATTCGAGAGGCCTGTTGATGAACGCGATGACCATGAGAAAGAGTGTGCTGACGAGAAAGAAGAACGGCACGACGGGGTATCCCCACACCTTTACGGCCGATGAATCACCGATGTTCTTTCGTCTCGCGATGAACAATCCCGCCACGGCGAGCCAGGGAAATATTCCGAGCGCGAATCCGAGATAGACGAGAAGCTGCTCGAACGAGCCGACGAGCACCATCACGACGCCCAGCGCGCCCTGTATGAGAATCGATCTGCCGGGCACGAAATATCGCGGATGCACCTTTGAAGCGAAGGGAAAGAACAGCCGGTCACGAGCCATCGCGAAATAGACCCGCGGCCCGATTAAAAGGAATGCGCTGAGCGATGAGAGAAGGGCGAACGCGACCATGAAGCTCAAGCTCCGCCCCATCCAGTGACCGAATGTCCCGACCGCGGCCTGTTCGACCACAGCGATCGTTCCCTGCACCTCCGTATAGCCGAGGGAGCGAAAGACAAAAAGATTTATCGCAAGGTAGAGAACAATGACGATACCGGTTCCCATAATGAGAGAACGCGGCAGCGTCCGCTGAGGTTGCTTGAGCTCGCCTGCTATATACGCGCTCGCGTTCCAGCCGCTGTACGCGAACGTCACGAGCATCATCGCCGTGCCGATCGCGAGCCACTCGAAGGAGCCGCTCGACTCAAACGAGATATTCGACCAGTCTCCTTTATTGATTGCCAATCCCGCGGCGGCCAAACCCAACACGATGGCGATCTTGATCACTGTCAGAACGTTCTGAACCCTCGATCCGAATTTTAAACCGAAGTAATGCAACGCGGTGAAGATCAATATGATCAAAATCGCCACGGTCTTCTTCATAACCATGAGTTGATCTTGATTGAGCATAAATATGCCGCGCCACATCCCCGCGAAGAGATACTCCGCCGACCCCATCGCCGCTGCGGCGATCGGCGCCGAGAAGCCGACGATAAAGCTCGTCCACCCGGTGAGAAATCCGAATGCCGGATGATAGAGCTTCTTTAGGTAAACGTACTCTCCCCCCTCCTCGGGCATTCGCGTTGCCAGCTCGGCATAGCAGAGGGCGCCGGCCATTGCAATCAGCCCACCCACCATCCAGCACGCGATCACCCAGCCGGAACTGGGCAGGAATCCGGCCATGATGCCTGAGGTGGTAAAGATGCCCGTTCCTATCATGTTGGCCACAACGATCGAGGTGGCGGTAAAGAGGCCGATTTCCCTCCGTACCCCGGTGTTTTCGCTGTAGCCTTTGCCCGATATCTCCGCCATTTTAAAACCTTATGGATTTACTGGGCCACAGATCGCCTCTTCTTCAATCCCCTATCCGTTTTCTCGGTCTTCAATCCCCTATCCGTTTTCTCGGTCGAAAAGTATTTATATTGTCGCGTTCGAGAAACGTTTCTATGCGAACGAGCAAATACCCGGCTTCGTAGGCCTCTGAAATAAGCACATCCTGCCGTGTCGAGTGGGAACCGGCCTCCGGGTACTTGTCGGGATCGTGTTCGATAATAACAAGCACGCCGTCCGGTTTGAGACTCGGCATGATATTCCTCAGTAACTCGACCGGCTCATCGAGATGGTGGTAGGCATTGATGAAATACACGAGATCGAGCTCACCCTCCGGCAGATTCGGCTCCACCACCGTGCCCAGGATCGTGACGATATTGGGGATGCCGTCACGCTCACAGCGGGACTCCAGATAATCGAGCTTTGCCATGTTGATGTCGTTCGCATACACGAGACCCTTCTTGCCCACCCTGTGCGCCATATGAACTGCATACCGGCCGCGTCCCGCGCCGACCTCGCCCACCACCATGCCCTCCTCGATACCGAGGGCATTCAAAATCCCTTCAGGAGGTTGATACGCATTGTGACGCGCCTCCCAATCATCCGGTCCCTCCTCGTCCTGCTGTGGCAAGCAGTTCGTGACTGCTGCAAATCCCAGAACCGCACAGACAAGAAGCATGCTCAATAGAGCTTTTTTGAAAATCGCCATGACACTTATCCTTTCGAGTTTTCATGCATCGCCGCGGCCCGGCAGGCCTTCTTTAATCGTCGCGGTGCCGAAAACTCTCCTCCATCGCCGCTCTATGAGCGGCGCCCGTTACGGCGAAAGAAGGTTCTTCAGTGAAACGAGAGAATTCAAGAGACCGAGCATCTTGACCTTGAAGAGAATCCTGTTGTTAACGTGGCTCACGCCGATGCGGGGAATGGCGTAACGATCGGTCTTCGAGTCGACGAGTCCCGGAATCATCGTGAATGCCGCCTGCATGTTCAGTTTCTCCAGAACGGGAACCGCTTCCTCGGTAACATCCCCCTTCCTGCCGCGCGGATACGCGAAAACTTCCGGGATAATACCCAATCGCTCCCGAAATATCTTCTGTGATTCGAGCAGCTCGTTCTCGAAGACATCAGGTTGCGCCCGGGATACAATGCCGTGAGAAGCGGTATGATTTCCATACGTGATATACGGCGATTCCTTCGCTCTCTGCAGATCCTCCGATGAGGGAAAGATCTCACTATCCGTGCTTCCATCATCCCCGGCCAACCGTTCGCGGCCGAAAACAAGATTCGTCGTGGCAAAAAACACGGCGGGAATGCGGTATCTTTCGAGGATGGGAAGCGCACGCGCAAAATTATCCCGGTACCCGTCATCGAATGTTACGATCACCCGGATTTTGGGCGCTGACTGGGCCTGAGTAAAAACGGATTCCCACTCCACCGGTTTCGCTTTCTCGCGTATATAGCGCATCTGCCACTCGAGCGACTCCTCTGCGACCATCTCTCCCGTCCCGCGCCGCCCCGACAGCACACGGTGATACACGAGCACCACCACAACCCCCCTCCTCTCGAGAAATCTCCGCCGGAGCCAATAGATGCCGGTGCAGTAGAGCAGATGCGCAATGAAAACTTCTAGCAGGAACACGAGTTTCATATTTCAAAACAAACGGTAGCGAATCCGGTACAGGAAACGGCGGATTGCGCGAGCCGCACTGAGGAAGATACGGTTACCGAGAAGTATCAGATGGAGCCGGTACCGGAGCGCATAGAGCTTACCCTTCCATGTGTGCGCGCTGAACAATTGATGCAGGTTCAATTCGTTATCGCACCAGTCACGCTTGTACTCCTCATCGCCGATCGTAAAATCAAACACTTCGATCCCGTGCCGAAAACACCATCTGAATAAATGAAAGAGCAGCAAACGGCCTGGAGAGTACATCATCCAGCGTCCGCCCGCGAAGCTCGGCATGTAGTAATAAAACCTGCGCCGGTACGTCATTCCCCAGTGAGTCGTTATGATCTTATCATTGAGATGCAATCCGGAGATGTTCAATGCGCCGCTCGAGACGAGCCCGTTGCTCGGGTGCATGAAAAACCGCCTGTGCGGTTCGGGATCGAGAAAATCGGGCGCAAGAATCTCCCGATACCGATTTTGCTTCTGCTCGATCATCGCCTGCGTGATACTGTTAAATGTCGACTCATCGCTGCCGTCGGTCATGGAAAACGACAGTCGCCCCGTATCGGTCAAACGGCGGTGTTTCCTTCGATCCGTCGACCGCGTGCGTGAGCCCGCATGCAGCTTGTAAAAATCATCCCAGTTTGCCGTGATCCGCACATAATGGGCATTGCTGTGATACCTGTTGCACCGCAGCGTGCAGATCGGATTTGCGCGTCCGTTAATCGTCTCAGGCATCTTCGTCAGCCATATCGCATCCACCGCAGGGACATGCCGCAGAATCGCATCCCAGATAGTGCCGAAATCAATCGCGGCCGAACTCCCCCGCTCTTCCATGAGGGCCGGCGTGACGATAGGAGCTCCGTAATCGATAAAGTCCTCCCCGAGCCATGTCAGCAACGAACAAAAACCTTTCCTCTCGATCGCGAATGGGAAAAAACACAACGGTTCGCCGGTTTCCGAATAAACAGCCAAGAGACAGGGTCTGATGGACAGCTCAGCGCCGACATTGATATACCAGCTCTCGAGCCACTCATAGGTCTGAAAGATATAGAGCTCGCCATGTTCCTGAAAATCGAGCCAGGTTTCTCTGGCAGATTCGAGTGAGTCGAATTCACGAACTGTTATTTCCATTATTCCCGCCGGCAAGATCCTTTACCCAGTATTTCACTTTCGTCGCCCATTTTTTTTCCCGCCCGCCTTTATCGATAAATATTCTGCGGGACTCGAAGATTCCGAGTTCCGCTTCTCTATACCCGCGTTCCTCGTGCATCGTTTCCACCTGAGGATTGTTGATGCTTACAACAAGTCCGGCGCGATCGTAACCGCCCTTTCGGATGACTTCCTCGGCGGCATTCATCAGCATCGTCCCGATCCCCTTCCGCCGGGCGGCCGGATGAACATACACATCCTCGAGGAACGGCTCCCGCTCTCGTCTCCCGGCGAGGGGGCCGTCATCACAACCACCCCATATAATGTAGATATGCCCGACCGGGATAATGTACCAGGCAACGAGATACTCGCCCGTGCCCTCCTCCTGCGCCTGTAATCTGTTTTTATGTTTGGAAAAATCTCCAGAGCTCAAAAAGGTCTCGAGCGATTTCACCGCATCGGGAGTCACCCTCTTGATGACAACATCTTGCGGGTTGAGGTTCTTGAAGACCACGGGGCCGACCGGACGCAGATACTCACGCACCTTCCTCAAGGCGTCGAGCATGGCACGAGCTGCACTATAGAAAATCTTTTCCATATCATATCAGGTTGCAACTATTGCAATTCCATGTGTTCATCAATTTTGTATCAGGTGTCGTGCAAATTTGATAGTAAAGTAATACCATAAGTCGAGCCTATTGTCTAACTTGTTAATAATTAAAAAGTAATGTTGATTACTGACCCGATAATCGATTAATTTGAGTACAATGGATTGCTCAGGCGCATAAATATCAGATCGAGGATCGTCTCATGGTATATCCGATAGATTCAGTCGTCGCTGTTACCTACAAGTGTCAATCACGGTGCAGGATGTGTTCCATATGGCAAATCAAGGAACACGGCGACATCCCGCCCGAAGTGTACGGAAAACTCCCGAAGACACTGAGAGACGTCAATATCTCCGGTGGTGAGCCTTTTCTGCGAGGCGACCTCCCGGATATCGTGCGCATTATTCACGGACGTCTGCCACGCTGCCGGATAGTAGTCTCTTCCAACGGGCTTCTTGGAAAAAAGCTCGTCCCGATGGCGCAGGAACTCACGCGCATCTTTCCCGGCATCGGCTTTGCCTTCGCTCTCGACGGCATCGGCGACAAACATGACTTCATACGAGGAGTGCAGGGAGGATACGAAAAAGCATTATCGGCAATCAACGGTATGAAGGCGAATGGAATTCGTAACACGAGGATAGCGTTTACCCTCACAACGGAGAATGCCGATCACATGATCAGGGTATACCATCTCGCACGTGAGCTCGGCGTGCAATTCACCATGCAGGTCGCTCATGACAGCGATTTCTTTTTCGGAAAGAACGAATCGTCCATAGTGAAGAAAGAGCATCCACACCTCGAAAACGATCCGCTGTGCTCCGATATGGAAAAAATAATCAACAGCGAGCTCTCTTCTTTCGATCTCAAGCGGTGGGGAAAGGCTTTCGTTTATTACGGCATGTACAAGATCATCATGGAAGGCAAACAGCTCTATTCCTCCCGTCCCGGCGTTGATTACTTTTATCTCGATCCATCCGGTGACGTTTATCCGTCAGTCGTTCATAACTACGTCATGGGGAATCTCGCCGAGAGCGACTTCGAGACGATTTGGACCTCGCAGGAAAGCGAAGAGATTCGCCGGAAGTGCCGGGAAGACACCACGCCGTACTGGATGGGATGCATGCTGAGAAAGGCGCTCCTCGATCACCGCTTCCAGATCGGCATGTGGGCGTTGAAGAACAAGTTTCTTAAATTGAAATTGTAATCTCCCGATCCCCTGATGGAACAGAATCGAACAATCATCTCGCGTAACAGGATCGCGAGGGGCATAAAGCTCTTTCTCGCGCTCACCTTCGCCGGCGCCTTCATAATCCTCTACCGGAGCTCCTTTACCGAGAGCATAGCGCTGCTGAGGGGCTTTCGCATCGGGTACCTGGTGCTCATCGTTATTCTCGCCCTCTCGGACTGGATTATCTCGGGGCTGCGGGTATACATATTCGCGAAAAAGATCCATCCCGGCATATCGTTTCAGCAATGTGTGAGGGCCAATCTCGCGTGCATCTTTCTCGGAGGGGTGACGCCGTCGCAGACGGGCGGCGGCGCCGGGCAGATATATGCTCTCTACCGCTACGGAATGCGGCTCGTCGACGCGACCGTCACGAGCTTTCTGCCCTATATCAGTACCGTTGTATTTCTGCCGGTGTGCGGCATCCTTATAACGATCTTCGTCGGACCGCAGTTCGAGGGCACGTATCTGCACGCCTTCTCGCGGGCGACGATTCTCGTCTTCAGCCTGATACTCGCCGCCGTGATCCTTTCACTCGTCGATCCCGTCCGGTTCGAATCGTTTGCCCGGTCAGTCCTCGGTGCGATCCCGCTCCTCGGCAAAAAAATCAAAGGAAGTGCGCGCATAGACGAGATGTTCCACGCGCTGCAGCGGTACCACGAATTGATGATCCTCTTTCTCAGGCGCCGCATGCATTACATCGTTGCGGGATTCATACTCACGGCTCTCATTTATTTCAACAAATTCGTTATCGCCTATCTCGTCATACGGGGGCTCGGGATCGAAGCGGAGTTCTGGCAGGTTATCTATCTGCAGCTCATCCTTATTCTCGTCTTCTATTTCTCCCCGACTCCCGGCTCATCGGGGCTCGCCGAGGTAGGAAGCGCCGTCATCATGGGACAGATCGTCCCGAAGACACACGTCGGCATATTCGTGCTCCTCTGGCGGTTCTTCACCCTCTTTATCGGCATGGCAGCCGGCTCCTATGTGCTGCTTGGAACGCTATTGACACCAGGGAAGGAAAATGCCCGGGAAATGAAATATGGGAACGGCTCCGAAGACCTCGAGGTCCCCGGGGGCTGAATCTATCTCTCCTTTACGAATAAATCGACCGATCCGTAACTCAATTTATACGTTCTTGCGCGTTTAAGCTTCTTGTTCTTGAACTCGTCTGCATTGAACACTCCGCCCCTTCGGAGCATGAAGTACAGGATCCGGCCGTCCTTGAATCCGATCTGCTGTATCGAATAACTATTCAGAATATAGTCTTTCAGCTCCTTGTCTCTCGGTTGCCACTCCGTTCGATACAGGAGTATCCATTTTACATTTCTCTCTTTCTGCGCCGCTTTCAATCTGTTCAGTCCGGCGGGCAGTATCTCCCCTTTCTTTCCCGCCTCCCACAGCGTGCCATAGAATTGCGTCCTGAACGCCTCGTATGTCCTGTCCGAGGGAGAACCGTATGAAATGAGGATCCGATCTTCGGCGTCGCCGTGTTCCTCGACGTATCTGCCCGCCACATCGGTCCCCATCATCATTATGTCGAAGAGCTTTTCGGTATTCGCCCTGATCGCCTGCAAAGTGAAGAAGAGAATAACAGCGAGAAAGATGTATTTCAGATACCTCCGTTTCAAGAGGTCCACAAGCCCCAGGGCTTCACGTAACGCGATCGCAATGCCGAAACAGATCATCGGCAAAAACGGCATATGATAGTAGCTGTACCGCACGGCAAAGTCGGAGATGAGCAGAAAATAGAGAATCATCGAAATGAAAGAACCGATGATAAACCTCGACATCTTCGATTTGATATCCAGAAAACTCAGGGTAAACCCGACGGCGAACAGCCCAAAGCAGAAATAGGTATAATTTTCCCCGATATACTTCCAGACAAGAGGCAGATGCATTTCCCAATACCGAAGCGTGAATGCCTGCGCGAGAAAGAGCCGGCTGACGGGAAAGAGGCTCTTTGAATATACCAGCGTGAGTTTCGTGAAAATGAGCCACACACATACCAGGAGAACACCGCAGGCAATAACAATCGACTGTTTTATGATTTTTCTGCGCATCCCGGCGTCCGCCAGCAAGCCGTATGGGAAGAGAAACAACAGTGGAATCAGAAGAAACAGAAATGTCCCTTTTATACTTGCCGCAAAAAAAACCGATACGGAAAAGTAGACGATGTGCCGCACCTTGAATTCTTCGATCCACCTCAGGAAAAAATGCGTCGAGAGAAGAAGGAAAAATAGCGCCGGCATATCCGGCTGAATGTTGCGTCCGAAAAATACCGAGAGCGGCAGCACCGCCATGAAGAAGGCGGCGAGGAGCGCGATCTCCTCGCTGTCGGAGAGCCTCTTCGCAACCGCATGGGTGAGCGCCACGGCTCCCAGGGAAAAGACGATAATAACCAGCCGGGCGATCCACACCTTCACGCCGAAAATTTTCCATAAGCCGAAATAGATATATGGGAGAAACTGAAACTGGGGGAACGCCTCGATATACCCGGGACCTTCCGACATCCCGGAGTAGAGAACCCTCTTGTGAAGGAAATCACCGTAGTCGAGATACCCCTTCGCGACGGAGAGGTAATGCACTTCCTTCATCGAATGATACCCGATCGGCGGATAATCGATATGATAGAAGCGGAGATACAAACCGATCGCCATGATGCTCAACAGGACGATCAACGGGATCCTGCCCTTATCGATTGAAATCTTCATGCAAGTAAATGCTATCATATCAAACGGTTTCCATACCAGTATTTTTGCGAACAGAAGCCGGCTCGCTTCATTACTTCTTTTGCGAATACGACTATGATGCCCTCTCCCTTCTTCTATATATATTCTAGTATGCTCCTGAATGCGTTGAGATGGAACGTGTGCGCACGAAACATCATAACAATCACACTGCTTCTCGTTTCGCTGAGCGGCTGCAGCGAAGATTCACCTCACGGTATCACGACAACCGGAACGAATGATCACAGCGTTGCGCTGTACGCTGACAGGGGCGCCGACGATGATTGCATTCAGGCAAGCAAAAACATGTTCGAATGGATGGGCTGCAACGTCACGCTGGTTGATGCGAACCGAATCATCAATGAGGGGCTCGACGGCTTCAGCCTCATCTGTGTCCCGGGCGGTGACATGTATCAGTACGCCTACTACCTCTCTTCAAAGGGAAGAGCCCATATAAAGCAGTTTATCGAAGAAGGCGGCGGCTATATCGGTATTTGCGGCGGATCGTACTTCGCCGCCTCGCGAGTCGTCTGGAGGGGAGATCAACTTCCGATGATCCCGCTCGCCCTCTTCGACGGCGCCGCTGAAGGCCCCATCAACAGCATCCACCCATATCCGCAATACGGCATGTGTCAGATCGACTTCACGAACACATCCCATCCGATAGCAGAATCTTTTCCCGATTCGGCCTGGGTGCTGTACTACTGGGGTCCGCATTTCATGCTGGACCAGATCATCGGTATCGACATTCTGGGAATGTACAGCGGGGAGGGAAAAGCCTGCATGCTCGCCTTCGAATACGGAAACGGCCGGGTATTTCTCATTGGAGCGCATCCGGAATTCGAGGAGGACAGCGATCGCGATAGTGTGAGCTTCGCCGATCAGTTCAATGACCGGGGTTCGGACTGGGATCTCATGAAGCGGGCGTTCGAATGGTGCATCGAAAACTGACCGCAGCGGATCACCCTCTGCAGACCTCAATACACTACTCTGTTTTTATCCGCACAGCCTTTTTCTTCTTTGGCGTCTTTCCCGTTTCAACGAAGTGCTTGATCTCTCTCACGCTCATCCCTTTGAGTCCCATATCCTCAATCGTGCGGCCACACTCGAAGTAATCAGCAATGTGGACGGCGCCGGCGAGACGAATCATGGCGTTTATCGTCGGCGTTTCGACACTGAACTGCTTACCGAGCGACGCAAGCGGTACGAGGCTGTAGGGGACATCCTCGGAGATATAGCGGTGTCTCAGGTTGCGCGGTGCATTTATACCCTGGTACCCGGGATTTGCCTGTATCGCCTCGTACAGTGTTATTCCCTTGGCCGAGTATGCTTCGTCGAGCCATCTCGTCGCTGAACGGGCGCCGACCTACAGGGCGCCGGCGACAGCCATCCGCTCGTAATCGAGCATCTCGAGCACATGGGCGACGGAACGGGTAGCGCCGTCTATGTAAAACTGGAATTCGCCCTTGGTGCGTTCGATCCAGCCGGCGTTGAGCAGAGCCAAGGCGGGGTGAAGCACCGCCCCGATGTTATCAAGGCTTGTATAGAGCACGTTGGCGGCGGGTATGAACTGCGGATAGGCGTCGCGTACCGCGTTGAGCACCTCTCTCGTTTTCGTGGCCGGCAGGGCGGCGAGAGGAACCGAGTTCTTGTGCCGGAAGAGTCGCGCTTGCGCCGGACCGGTGCTGCGGCTCACAAATATAAAGGAGCATGCCTCTGCAATAAGGATATCTTTCGTGCAACCGGCACGCCGAACGATCCTGCTGAACTCCATCGCACCACCGGTGCGGCCGGGATTGAGAATAATGACCTGACCGTCCTCGAGGTGCGGTGCGCAGATTTGCGCGATGAACTGATGACCCTGCGCGGGAACAACGACCATGATAACATCGGCGCCGTCGAGGGCCTCTGTGATATTGGAAGTGGCATGCGCGAGGTGCCCGGTGCAGATAGTGCAGTCTTCCCGCTCGAGCTCTATATCGGCTCTCAAGGTTATCTCGGAGATCCGCGCGGGTGTTCTGTTATACAGGGTGACCTTGAATCCCCTCGCCGCCAAGTCGGCGGCCATCGCCTTGCCACCGTGACTGGCGCCGATAACCGTGAAACGTTTTTCCTTACTCATCGTCACCGCCCTCTCATACCAAGGTATACGAGCTACGATAGATATTGTTCAGTCGATCGACACCCCGAGACCGGCGATCCGCGCCTCCTCTGAGAGTGATTCGTCCGTTACCGGATCCACCGCGACACACGCGCCACGTTCATCGATACGGCTTACGATCCGACCGGGCGCATACGGATTGCTGTCGAGATGCGGCGCATTGAGTACCCCTGCTTCAACGGCGCGTGCAAGAGCCGAAGCGTCGGTGAACGGATCTTCCGCGTCTGCTCCGCCCAGAGAGCGTATCGCTCTCAACGTCACCTCCGACTCGCCGATCAATTCGTTCTTGCGCCGCTGCACTTCTGTGTCGGCCGTCATGTCGGGCTGTCCCCCGAGCGCATTCTCGATTACCCGGTACGCTGTTTTGCAGGCCTCGATCACCTCTTCCGGCCGAGCGGCATGATGAGCTTCGCTGTGACCAACGACGTGTACGATGTGGGGATCGAGGGACATCTGGAGGTAAACCGAAGTCGCAAGGTGACCGCGCGCGGCGTTTGGCTCGAGCGGATAGCTGAGAAGCCCCGTGCGGGTCTGTTTAAAGATTTTGAAATCGTTTGCCGCTAGTGGTTGGGTCATTTCCAGACACGCCGCATGCGCCAGCCACAATCGTCTTCATTTCGCACCTTCGGTTTGTTTATGTCCGGATTTATTTAAAGCCCGGCGGTACTCTGAAAAGCCATGAATCCCCAAATAATCTCGAGCGCGGCATTGTATCGTTCATATCCCAACGCAAAACATCATCCTTGTCAATCTCGTCTGTTTGTTTGCACCCGGTCTGTTCGACTGCACAACATTTCAGATTATTTGTGCTAATTTCCAGTGTTTGTAAGAAAGGTTTTATTACATAGTGCAAGGAGGGAGAAACGAACCAACTAATGGGCTTGTCAATATCTTTGCCAGGCACAGTCCGATTCTCGAGAACGTGATCATTCAATTAATCGGCCCCAGTTTAAGGGCACACCGACACGGTTATCTCAGGAGGATCATCTTTTTCGCTCTCGTTGTCTTGCCAGCCTTCATCGTGTAGAGATAAATGCCTGAAGCTACAGGATTTCCCGAGCTGTCCAAGCCACTCCAGACAGCCGTATGGTCCCCGCGCTCTCTCGCTGCATCGATGAGCCGGACAATACGGCTTCCCCTGACATCATAAATGTCAAGGGTAACAT